>JAITRD010000183.1 GCA_031288575.1 Treponema sp.
GGTGTTGGGTTCAAGCGTCCGGGCTCATTGGGGTATCGAGAACTCCCTCCATTATGTCCTTGATGTGGCCTTTGGCGAGGATGCCTGCCGGATAAAAAGCGGCAACGCACCGGAGAACATGGCGTTTATTCGTAAAATTGCCCTTTCCCTGGCCCGGTCCGATACCGGGTCAACGAGAAGCATGGCCAGCAGGATCAAACAGATGGCCTGGTCGGAAGAATATCTTGAGCAGGTGTTATTCCGATCGGGATTTGCCGGTCAAACGGAACCTTCGGTAACTGTTCCATGAGGATTTTTAATGCGCTCGCCCTGTATATGAACTCTGGACAGGGAAGTTCTTTTTTGGTATAATCTATATACCTCTTTGGGGCTGCCGAGGCGGAAAAACGGGCGGCCCCCGTTATATTTTGTCCGTAAGGAGGCGCTATGCGTCGGTATGAACTCACGGTCATCTTCCCATTGGAAGAGGATCAGCACAAGGCAGGCCGGGAACAATTGTTAGCCGACCTGAACGCAAACGGGGCGGAGATCGAAAAAACCGATGAAATCGGGGACAGGGATCTGGCCTATGAAGTTAAAAAAAGAAGACGGGGAAGGTATGTCCTGTTCACCCTTAAGCTTGAGCCGGATAAAATTGTTGTTTTAGACCGGATTTTTAAACTTAACTCGAATCTCCTCAAATACCTTTTCGTTAATACGGAGGAATAGGAGGCTCTATGGCGGATCTTAATCATGTGGTTCTCATTGGTCGATTAACCAGGGACGCCGAGCTTAAATATACTGCCAACGGTCAGGCGGTCTGCAAATTTTCTATCGCCGTTAACCGCCGGAAAAAATCCGGGGATCAATGGGTGGACGAGGCGAATTTTTTTGACATCGTAGTATGGGGTAGGCAGGGCGAATCCCTTAACCAATACCTGGTTAAGGGAAAAACGGTGGGAGTTGACGGGGAACTTCGTCAAGATCGCTGGGAACAGGACGGTCAAAACCGGTCAAAAGTAGAAATTGTGGCCAATAATTTACAGCTTTTGGGGGGGAATCCCGCGGGCGGGCAAAGTTCTTCCGTTGGTCAAGGCGGGGCGTATCAGGAACGCCGAAATGAGGGGAATTTCGATCGCGGCGGGAGTTCCCGGGAAGGGACATCTTCCGGGGCGCAGGACGGCGGCGATGACGGTTTTGCCGACGATATTCCGTTCTAAATCACGAATTTATAGGAGTTAATTATGTCAGATGAGAATTATATTGAAAATGAACGTCCCCCCCGGCAGGAACGGAATATGGATGTGCAGATGGACGGCCGGGACGGAGAAGACAGAACCGGCCGGGGCGGCAAGGGAAAGGTTTATTTTAAGAAAAAAGTCTGCAAATTCTGCGTGCAAAAACTGAAGATAGACTATAAGGACGCGGATGTTCTGCGCCGGTTTATCACGGAGCGGGGGAAAATCCTGCCCCGCCGCATCACCGGTACCTGCGCGAAACACCAGCGGGCGCTGGCTTTAGCGATTAAACGGGCCCGGATTATCGCCCTGCTTCCCTTTGTAGCGGATTAACCCTCTTTTTGACTGCCATGGTATCCAGCCGGGATCCTGCCTTACCGGAAGGGGAGTCTGTTGCCCTAATTCCCGCTTTGATCGCCGCGGCGGTTTGTGCGGGATTTATCCGGAGCGGTTTTTTGACTCTCCTGTTCCTCGTTCCCCTGGGGGTTATCGTCTGCGGGTATAATCAAAAGACCTTTTGGCTTGCCCTTGCCGCGGCGATCCTCGGAAACGGCCTGTTGTCCCTGGGGCTTATCCTGTCGGTACAATCCGTCAGGCAGGTATTTTTTTGGGATATTCTCTATTTTTCCCTTACCGCCCTGATCTACGGGTGGATTATGGCCCCTTCCAAAGGAGCCCGTTTTTTGCGGTTTTCCCGGCCCTTCCGGTTTATTCTGGGTTCCGTGGCTGAGGCGCTTTTCTTTTTTTTCATCCTTTCCACGGAAAGCGAGCAGGGGGTGCTGAGAAACCTGCTCTGGTCCCAGGCGGAGGCGGTTACTTCCTTATATATTTCCTCTTCTGGAGCAGATGTGGTCCGGCGTTCCCTGCTGGAACAGTATCTTACCCCCCAAATCATCCTGGATACCCTCCGTTTTGTGGCTCTCCGGGGCGGGGGGGTGGTTTCTTGTCTTTTTGTTTTTTTTATTAACCGTCAGTTAAGTTTTTTTGCGGCCCGGTTTACCCGGCGGGGGAGAGCCGGAATGTCCGAAGGGGGAATAGCCTTTTTCCATGCCCCCCCCTGGCTTATTTGGGTATTATCCTTTTCCTTGTTTTTGATTTTAGGCGCCCGTTTGATCAAGGCCGAAATTCCCGAAATTATCGCCTGGAATGTCCTGGTTATCTCCGGAGTGCTTTATCTGGCCCAGGGCAGCGGAATTATCTTTTATTTCCTCTCCCGCAGTTCCCTGCCGCCCTTTTTACGGGTGCTTTTAAATATTTTAATGGTTTTTTTGATACTCAGTCCCGGAATTAATATGTTAGCCCTGGGGGCTTTAGCCCTTTTGGGGGTTGCTGAAAATTGGGTGCCCTTTCGGGCGCCGAAATCTCAAGGCCCGTCCTCTACTCCGGGGATGTAGCGCCGGATAAGAAAAAAGCGGAGCTTTTTTCAAAGGAGCTTGTGTATGAAAGTTATTCTCAACAAAGATCTTGCTACCCTGGGAGAAGAAGGGGATGTAAGGGATGTCGCGAAGGGGTATGCCCGGAATTTTCTTTTTCCCCGGGGCATCGCTTTGCCCTATACCGAAAGCATTATTAAGCTTTTTGAATCCCGCCGGGAAGAAATTGATGCCCGGAAGGCGGATAAACGGAAGGACGCTTCAAGCATTCAGGAAAAATTGGAGGCCCTGGAACTGACAATCGCTATGCCCGCCGGAGCCAACGGAAAACTTTACGGGGCTGTAACCGCCCAGACCGTGGCGGACGAATTGGATAAACAAGGGTTCAAGATCGAGCGAAAGCGGATAGAGCTGGCGGGGAACAGTTTTAAGAGCGTGGGCAAATATAAGGTTACGGTTAGGCTCTATGAAAACGCCTCCGCGGAAATTTCCCTGACTGTGGAAGGCCAGGCGATCAAGACAGAAACAAAAGCCCCCAGGGTTAACCGCCGCCGCCGGGATAACGAAAGGGAAACTCTGGCGGAGACGGCGGCGCGGGCTCAGCCGGAACCCGCCCCGAAACCGGTCCAGGAAGAAGGAAGCCTTCCGGAAACCGCAGCGGCGGAGGAATAAACTCCGATAAGATCCGGGTATCCCTATGGCTGCGGCAGCGTTAAAGGACAAGATTCCCCCCCATAATGATGAAGCGGAACAGGCGGTGCTGGGGGCTTTATTGCTCGATGAAAATGCCATTACCGCCGCAATCCAGTACCTGCGGCCGGAGGATTTTTATGCCACCGCCAATAACCGGATCTATGAAGCGGTATTAGGGCTTTTTAATAAAGGGCTCAAGGCGGATATTATTACCGTTACCGGAGAGCTCAGGCAAACCGGCAAACTTGATGAAGCCGGCGGCCCTGATTATATCGCCTCCTTGACCAATGTGGTTCCCTCCAGCGCTAATATTGAGTATTACGCCCAAACCGTACAGGATTATTCCCTCAGGCGGGCTCTTTTACGGGTTTCCTACGAGATTAGCGCGAGATCCTTTGATGAATCCATTGATTCCCGGCTCATCCTGGAGGAAATCCAGCAAAGGCTCTTTGATTTAAGCGATAACCGGCACGCCTTTAGCTTTAAAAGCGCCAAGGAGATTATCCCTGAGGCGATCCGGATTATCGAAAACATTTACCGTTCAAAAAAGGAATATACCGGCATTCCCTCGGGGTTTGATGACTTGGATAAATTAACCTCCGGCTTTCAGCCCTCGGAACTTATCATTATAGGGGCCCGGCCTTCTATGGGGAAAACCGCCCTGGCCTTGACCATGGCGGCCCATATATCCATCGTAAAAAAAATTCCTACCGCCTTTTTTACCCTGGAAATGTCTGATATGGCCCTGCTTCAACGGCTTATTTCCAGCGAAGCAAAGATTGAGTCCAACGCCCTTAGAACCGGTTTCCTAAAACCCGATGATATGCAAAAATTATTTAAGGCGGCGGGTAATATCTATGAGGCCCCCCTCTATATTGTGGATATGCCCAATATGAAACTCCTGGATCTGCGGGCCCAGGCCCGCAGGCTCCGGGCCATACAAAAGGTCGAAATCATCTTTATCGACTATCTTACCCTCATCAGTTCTGAAAATTTCAGGCTTCAGCGGCATGAACAGATTGCCGAAATTTCCCGCTCCCTTAAAAGTTTAGCCCGGGAATTGAATATCCCCATTGTGGTGCTTTCCCAGTTAACCAGGGAGGCGGAAAAGGAAAAGCCGAACCTGTCGGCCATCCGGGAATCGGGTTCCATTGAACAGGATGCCGATGTGGTCATGTTCCTGCACCGGGAGCGGGAGTCGGATAAAAAACCCGAAGAAGAAAGCGGGGAGGGGAGTAAAACGAATTTAATCCTCGCAAAACAGCGTAACGGGCCGGTAGGAACTATTGAAATTGTTTTTCTGCGAAAATATACTAAATTTGCGTCCTTGAACCGATCATATTAATATTAGATTAAAATACTCTTATCGGTCAGGCGCTTATCCTATATGAAACTTGTCCGGGAACCGGTTGGTTTTTCGCAAACCGGTTTCAACTCTTTGGCATTATATAAACACGAGGAGAAAATATGGCATTTATTGATAATTATAACTTTGAACTTCTGCAAAACGAAGCGGAAAAGCTGGTCCTCAATGAATTGGGAAAACAACTTGAAGCTTATGAGGGGGAAATTTGCTTATGCAACGATTGCGTGGTTGATATGGCCGCTATGACCCTCAATGCGGTCAAACCCTTCTACCGCTTTTCCCTTTTGGGAAGCCTCTACGCGTCCCAGGCCATGAGCGAAGGATCCTATGTGACCAGCGTCCGCCAGGCGGTTTCGCAGGCCATAGAAAAGGTCCGCAGAAATCCTTCCCACGATTAAGGTTTTTTATGTTTCACAGGGCCCTGTCAAAAACTACCGATCCCCGCAAAGGAAGCTCCCCCGGCTTTTCAAGGATCCAGGAATCTTCATAAAGCCGGAAGAGCGCCAAAAGTTTTCCTGATTGGGGATTATGCCAGGTTATATTGCCCTCCTCATCCAGGATGATAAAATAATCTTCCTCCCCAATCAGGCGGACAGGCAGTCCCGGGCTTCGTTCAAAGGGGGATGTTTCTCCTTCCGGCAGGTAAAGGATGGCCCCGTCCCCGCCAAGGGTCGTCGCCAGGACGCCTCCGGACTCGGCAATGCTGAACAGGGTATCTTCCCCTTCGTATTCAACCAAGCGCACCGAAAGGGCGGGATTTAACGGGTCAAGCCGGACGATGCTGGTTTTTGCATTTCCCTCCGCGTCTTGTTCTATGACGGCCCCGTATACGGCGCCGCTGAGGCCGTGGTAGACCCTGGCGCCAATATCAGACGGATAGGCGATGGGCAAAGTTTCGCCGGTTATCACATTAAGGGCTAAAAAGGGCGTATTGCCGGAAATAGCGCTTTGCCCGATAATAATATTTCCCCTATCAAGAAAGGCGGCATCCAAAGAGCTAAGGGAAGAAAAGGAAAAAAGAGGAACCCCGGTTTTTGCGGAAAGCACCGTAATATTTCCGATAGAATCTAAAAACAGCGCTTCTTCTCCCATCAGGGCGGCGGAAATAAGGGGAAAATCCAGGGGAAGTTGATCAAGGGGGAGAATTTCCCCCCCAGCCGTTCTGAGAATTGGAAAAATTTGGGCATGATCCTTTCTCCAAAACAGGAACTGTTCCGAAAAATCCTCCCCCTTTTCCGAATTCGAAGTTATCTGGGTATACATCCCGCCCCGCTCAAGCCGTATGATATCATGATCCTTCAGCAACCTGTAATCCCGGGGCATAACCCCTAAGGAATTATCCCCGTCCAAAAACACCAGGACCGACCGGGATGCCGCGGCCTCCCGGAGCCGGCGCTGGTTCCCCGTCGCCATGCTTTGGGATATCCCGTCCCGATCAATGGTCCATATCCCGCCGCCGGCGGTACCGAGAACGGCGATTTCTCCGGCGCCGGTCGCGCAGGTAACGGAATTGGACTCCGGGGAGACCCTGATACGGTTTTTTATTTCCGGTTCCCCAACGCTGTTTATATGAAAAACAGATAATACCAAAAAACCATATTCTGAGCTAAGGCAAAAGAACTCCGCCTCTTCCGGCTTGGAGGCAAAAAGGGCCTGCGGGGAAATTATCCGGTCCCGGAACATCATGGCGCCGGAAACCGCATCCAGGATGACCAAACCCTGGGGGTCAATGCCGCCGAAGAAACGGTTGTTGCCAAATAAAATCGGGGAACTCATATTGGCAGGCGCCGCGAAGCGCCTCATTTCCGTTTCCGATTCCAGGTTCCAATAGGAAAGGATCCCCGAAGGGAAATAGGAAATCATGGTCCTTTCGGATTTACCGGTAGCCGCAAAACCAACCAAACCGGTCAAGCCGGCGGGGGAATTCAGAATTTCCCCGGTCTCAGGATGAACGAATACCACCCCGGTCCTGCCGTTCCGGGCAACGATAAGGAAATTTCCTCCGGCGGAATAATTAATATAAGAAACGGAATCCCGGAAACGGAGGGTAAAAAGCTTTTGTTTTAATTGGTAATCCCAAGCGGAAATCCGGTAGAATCCCAGGCCGTCGCTTTCAACCAGGGCAACCTGCGCCTTGCCGGGCCGTAAAACCATGGAACGAAGCCCGTAGGGGCTTACCTGGAAACGATCGGCCGCCGCGTTATGCCGGAGGTCCCATACGGTGAGAAACCCATCCTCTCCGGCGCTAAGAATTTGATCCCCCCCGTCATAAACAAGGACATTTACCGCCCCCCGGTGGCCTCCGGGCAGAACCGCTTCGGGGAATTCATTTTCCCCCGGCTGGGCACCCAGTTCCAGGGCCGTAAGCAAAAGCGACAGGGCCCCTAAATACCGCCGCAAAGACCCGGTTGTTTTCATTTAAGATATTCAGGCCCCATAGTATTTTGTATTGAAAGATAAGAACGGAAACGGAGGGAGCTAAAAATTTCTTCCCGAGGATGTTTAGTATAATCCGCCAGCGTTTTTTGATAAAGCGCCGCGGGTACCCGGCTCACCGCGACTTCGCCGGGTTTTAGCCCATGGAGATGGAATTCCAGTCCCTCCGGGCTTTTACGCTGGTACCATATACTTATCTCTTCTTCGGGATAGGTTTCCTGGGCCTTGAGCAAAAGGTAATACTTAAGGGTTTCAATGATCACCGGTTCAAGCCCGTCCCGGAAAACCGCGACACGCTCCGCTAATTCAGGGTAGCCGATGACGGTCTGGGTATCTTCCGGGTCCTTTTTCCTTCGGTAGAATTCTCTCCTTTCCTGTTCCGGCAGCACCTCAATCCGTACTTTCCGGCTGGGCCATAAGACCATGAGGGGGAATTCCGGCTTGTGTTTTTTTCCGCAGCTCGGGCAGGTATAATTCATAAAAGAACCCTCCGCCAGTTCGTCAATATACCCGCTTGTTTCGTCCAGATTAATTTCTTCCGGTACTTCTATGGAAAAGGTATTTTCGCATATACAGGGAATTTTGCGTTTCATTTTTATCTCCGAACTAAATACAGGATGTCCCCAAAAACCGCAAAAATCATGAGGCCGAAAATAAGCACTACCCCTATGGTCTGGAAGACATGGATGGCCTTAGGATGCAAAGGCTGGCCCTTGGCGGCTTCAATAACAAAGAGGAGAATCATGCCTCCGTCTAATATAGGAAGGGGAAGAAGGTTCATGAGGCACAAAGCTATGGAAATAAGGGCAAGAAAATTGGCCATGGAACTGACCCCGGTTCCAAAACTCCGGATAAACCCTTCGGCGGCGATATCCCCCACCATATAGGTGATCCGCACCGGTCCGGATACCGCCTGGGTAAGATCGATGCCCCGGAAAAGGAGGGTGAGGCTCCGAAGGGAAACCGCGAAGGTTTTTCCCGCCTCTTTCATTCCCTTAACCAAAGCGGAGGCAGGATTCAGCGCGGCAGTACGGTATTGGATAGTTTGATAGGATATCCCGATATCCGCCGCCCCCGCGTCGGTATAAGAAAGGACCAAATCCGTGGTAACCCGGCGGCCCTCCCGTTCCAGCTCCATGGAAAGCACCGGCGGCTGCTCCCGCAATATCCTGAACATGGCCATGGTATAGGGAAAGTCCTCGCCGTTCACCCGCAGTATCCGATCTCCCTCCCGAAGCCCCGCAATGGATGCGGGGCTCCCCGCCGCTACGGAACTTACCACCGGATCGGTCCAGAAATACACCCCGATTCTTCCCGCGCCGCTGCTTTTATCCAGCTCCGGCGTTACAAGGGCGTCGAAGATCTTGCCTTCCCGTTCCACCTTGAGTGCCAGGGTCTTTTCCGGGTTTATCGCGATATTTTCCTGAAAGTCATGATAATTGGCAATGGTTTTGCCGTTGATTTCAAGGACCCGGTCTCCGGTCAAAAGCCCCCCCGCATCGGCGGGGTACCGTTCCCCGGCATTGATATCAGAAACCAGAACAATCCTGTTTTCCAGGGTGTTTACCTCAAACCCGATACCCCAAATTACCGAAAACACAAGAGCCGCAAAAATAAAGTTAAAAAAGGGCCCCGCAAAGGAAACCAGGATACGGCTTAAGGGAGGGGCTCCATAATAGGTACCCTTTACCTTGTTTATGGAATTTTGGTTATTCTCATAGGCTTCTTGAAATTCGTTATCCCCCCGCATTTTGCAATATCCGCCAATAGGAAATATGCCAATCCGGTATTCCACGCCGCCAATCTTTTTTTTAAAAAGAGGGTTCCCCCATCCTATAGAAAAGGCCTCCACATCAATGCCAACCAGCCGGGCGGCAAGAAAATGGCCCAATTCATGAACAAATACCACTACCCCAAGGCCGAGGAGTCCAAGGACAATCTTTATTATCACCATGCGATTTTCTCCATTTTTAATATTACCTATAATGAGGCGGCCTGCAAAAGAGCCATGTTCCTGGCCCGTTCATCGGCGTCTAAAATCGTCTCCAGATCCAGAGACGGGGCATACCAGTCCTTTTCTAAAACAGATTTAACAATTCGGGGGATATCGATAAAACCTATCCTTTCTTCTAAAAACGCCGTTACCGCGCTTTCATTAGCGGCGTTATATACCGCGGGATAAACTCCTCCGGCGCCGGCCGCTTCATAGGCCAGGGGAAGCAAGGGAAATTTTTGATAATCGGGTTTTTCAAATTGCAGCGTCAGGGCGTCAAAATTTAAAGAACCGAAGGGGGAAAAAACTATGCGGGGCCAATAGAGGGCCTCGTGGATGGGGAGGCGCATATCCGGCCGGGACATCTGGGCATAGAGGGCCCCGTCCTTTAGGCGTATCATAGAATGAACAATACTCTGGGGATGGATCACCACCTTCACCTTTTCCCTGGGAAAATCAAAAAGCCTTACCGCTTCAATGACCTCAAGCCCCTTATTGGCCAGGGTTGCCGAGTCAACCGTTATTTTTGGGCCCATGCGCCAAGTCGGGTGGGCCAGCGCTTCCCGGGGGCTTACGGCAGCCAGTTGCGAAGCGGAATAAGCCCGGAAGGGTCCCCCCGAGGCGGTCAAAAGCAATTCTTCCGCCGGCTCCTTCCCGTGGGCTTCAAGGAGCCTGAAAATAGCGGCATGTTCCGAATCAACCGGGATAATCCTGACCTGTTTTTTTTTCGCCAGATCGGCTGCCAGGGGAAAAGCCAAAACCACGGTTTCCTTGTTTGCCAGGGCCAAGTCCGAACCGGCCTTGAGCGCCGCCAGGGAGGGCTCAAGCCCGGCGGCTCCGCTAATGCCGTTAACGGTAATATCCGCCCCGCATTCGGCAATGGCCCGCAGGAGGCCCTTCCTGCCGAACCAGGCTATTTTCCCCCGATCCTCTTCCGAAAGCTTTGTCCCGGGGGAATTCTCCCCCGAGAGCACAAGCAAGGCGCCGGGAAATTCCCGGCCCAGCGCGATAAGCCCCCGGAATTCGGTATGGGATGAAAGGAGGATTACCTCAAAATCCTCCTTTCCCTGGCGAAGCGCCTCCAGGGTACTGGTTCCGATGGATCCCGTGGCGCCCAAAAGAGCCACCCGCTTTTTCATATCCCCTCCATTCGGTCAAACAGGCTTCTTACGCAAAAAGAAGCAAAAAGGAGAAATAATAGATCGGCGCGGCAAAAGCTATGGAATCAAGAGAATCCAGGATCCCGCCCCGGCCGGGGATGAGGTTTCCCGAATCTTTAACCTGGGAACTCCTTTTGATAACCGATTCTCCCAGATCCCCCAAAGAACCGGCCAGGCCGGATAAAAAGCCCAGAAGCGCCCCGGCCGGAAGCGAAGACCCCCGGGAAACACTAAAAACCGCGGGGATAAAGATAACCGCCCCCATGCCGGTCAGGATAGAGGCGGCGGCCCCTCCCGCAAAGCCGGCAACGCTTTTATTAGGGCTGGCCGGGATAATCCCCCGGTTTCCGGCGCCAAAAAGCATGCCCGCCGCCCAGGCCGCCGAATCATTAGCAATCGTTATAAGAAGAAACATCAGGATGATCATATTCGCCCGGGAAAACAGGGCCATCTTAATAATCCATATCATAAAAAAGCCGGGATAGATCATCACGGCAAAACCCGCGGCCAGCCGTCCGGCAAAATCCCCGAAGCTTTCCTTCCGGGCAAAAATCCCGGAAAGAAAAAGCCAGAAAGCCCCCAGGACAAAGATTACAAGGATAATTTCGTTATAAACCCCGAAACTTACGGTTAAAGTCGCGGCCAGGGGGCAGGAAGCCCCCAGCACCGCGGCTTCCGGGGCAGAAAGGGGGATGTTTTTTTTTCTCAGCAGATTTGCGAACTCAAGCGCTCCCAGGGCGCTTAAAAGGACGATCAGGATGTTTACCGCAAGCTGGTTTTTTTGGGGCAGCAAAAGGACAATTCCGCCGGCCAAAGGCACGCCGACAAAAAAACTTAAGAAACGTTTTATCGTTGTTTTCATTTTTTTACGTCTCCGAAACGCCGGTCCCGTTCCGCGAAATTCCGGATCGCGGCGGCAAAATCCTCTTCGGTCCAGTCAGGCCACAGGCGATCGGAAAAATAATACTCCGCATAGGCCCCTTCCCAAAGCAAAAAGTTGCTGATCCGGTATTCTCCGCCAGTCCGTATAATAAGGTCCGGATCTGGGACGTCGGGATTATCAAGGTTTTGGCGGATGAGTTCTTCGCTTATGCGGGAAGAAAACCCAGCCGTCTCCGTCGCTTCCGGGGTGCCAAGGATTCTCCGCACCGCCCGAACTATCTCATCCCGGCCGCCGTAATTGAGGGCTAAAATCACCTGGAGCCCCTCAAAGACTTTAGTTTCCTCACAGGCAGCCTGAATTTCCCGGGCTATTTCCGGGGGAAGCCCCTCAGCCGCCCCCGTGTGGCGTATGCGGATCCGGTTCTTCCGATAAAAATCCATTTCCGCCGCCAGGTACCGTTTTACCAGGCCCATAATAAAACCCACTTCTTCAGCGGTCCGTTTCCAATTTTCCGTAGAAAACACATAAAGGGTAAGAAAGCTTATCCCCATATCGCTGGCGGTTTTAACAATCCTTTTGGCGGTATTTAAACCCTCAAGATGCCCCTGGGTACGGGTTTGATTTTTTCTGCGGGCCCAGCGCCCGTTTCCATCCATAATAATACCCACATGGGCTGGAATACGGGGATAATCCGGCTTCAATAATGAGGGCATTACACCTCCATTATTTCTTTTTCTTTTTCTTCCAAAATCTGATTTACCTTGGCAATATAATTATCCGTCAATTTTTGCAATTCCTCGCTGGCTGCCCGTTCTTCGTCTTCAGTGAGTTCCCCGTCCTTGAGCAGCTTTTTAAGTTCCTCATTTCCGTCCCGGCGTATATTCCGCACGGCCACCCGGCTCTGTTCCGCCTGGTTTTTGGCAATCTTCACCAATTCCTTCCGCCGTTCCTCCGTAAGGGGAGGGATGGCGATCCGAATCACCTTGCCGTCATTGGAAGGATTAAGGGAAAGCTCCGAAGAACGGATAGCCTTTTCAATTTCCCCGATAAGCCCCTTATCCCAGGGCTGGATCACAATGAGCCGGGCCTCCGGGATAGAAATATTCGCTACCTGGTTTAAAGGAGACTTATCGCCGTAATAATCAACCTTGATCTTGTCAAAAAGCGATGCCGAAGCTCTGCCGGTCCGCAAAGACCCAAACCCTTCCTTCAGGTTTGCGGCAGTCTTTTTCATTCTTTCTTCCGACGACGTAATGGCGCTAAACATATTTTCCCCCGGTCATTGGCCTACCTTAAAATAAACGTAGTCATCTACCCTTAACTGGGAGTCCAACTGTTTTCCGCAATCCGCCAGAACCTGGGCAACGGTCAATTTTTCATCCTTAACGTAGCCCTGCTCCAAAAGGCAGATATCCCCCAGATACTTATTTACCTTCCCCTTGAGGATGCCTTCAATTACCGCCAGCGGCTTGCCCTGAATCTTTTCGTCCCCCTCTATTTGCTTGCGGAAGATCTCTTCCTGTTCTTTAAGGAATTCGGGATCGATCTTGGTCCGGTCCAGGGCGAGGGGATTAAAAGCGGCAATATGAAGGGCCAAATTAAAGGCCAGGGTCTTCACTTCTTCCCGGCCGAACACCTCCGGTTTATCGGAACCCATCTTAACTACCACCCCGATATTGCCGTCCCCGTGAATGTATTGGGTGAGGTATTCCCCGGGCGCGGCTTGGAGGATTTTAAGCCGTTTAAGGCCCATGTTTTCTCGAATCTTCGCGGCTAAATCATTAACTATTCCGATAAGTTCCTCATTTGGTTCGGCATAACCCTTTTCCAGGGCCTGATCGGCAATGGCATTCCCCAGGGCGATAAAATCAGGATTCCGCGCCACAAAATCAGTTTCGGAGCTTAATTCGACAAGCGCCGCCCTATTATCCTTGATCTTAACAAAAATTTTGCCCTCGTTGGTAGCCCGGTCCGCCCGTTTTTCCAAAGCCGCCAGGCCTTTTTCTTTAAGAATCTTTTCCGCCCCGGCAAAATCACCCCCCGTGGCGACCAGGGCGTTTTTACATTCCATCATTCCGGCGCCGGTTTTTTCCCGGAGCTTTTTCACGTCGGATGCGCTGATTTCCATTTTTGTTACTCCCTTGTTCTGGTGTTATTCTTCGCCGTATACCTTGTCAACATCCACCGAAAGCTCGTCTTCATCCTCATCAGCACCCGCAGCACCCGCAGCACCCGCTCCCGGGACATCCTTGTTTTCTTCCGTGGAATAAGTCGCAATATCGATCTCCCGGTCTTCTTCTTTGACCGATACATCGGTAACAACTTCCTCCAGGTTATCATCTTCATCCCCGAGGGTTTCGATGATCTTAAGCCCTACCTCGTTATCGGCCTCTACTACCGCGTTGGCGATGATCTGCGTAAAGAGGATAATCGCCCGGATAGCGTCATCATTTCCGGGGATTGGGTAATTTATCCCCTCGGGATTACAGTTGGTATCCACCACCGCCACAATGGGAATCCCCATCCGCTGGGCCTCAGCCACGGCGATGGCTTCCTTCCGGGTATCAATGATAAAGAGGATCCCCGGAGGATCCTTCATCTCTTTAATGCCCCCCAGGTTTTTCTGGAGCTTTGCCCTTTCCTTGCCGAGGGAAGCGATTTCTTTTTTGGTGAGATTTTCAAAGGTGCCGTCTACTTCCATCTTTTCCAGCTTTTTAAGACGGAGCAGCGACTTTTTTATAGTAACAAAATTGGTAAGCATACCGCCGAGCCAGCGGTTGTTCACATAAAACATACCGCACCGTTCGGCTTCTTTTTGAATTGCCTGCTGGGCCTGTTTTTTAGTCCCCACAAAGAGGACGGTCTTTCCCGCTTCTACGGTCTTCCGGACCGCTTCATAGGCATCCTTAATCGCCTGGATGGTTTTTTGCAGGTCGATGATATGGATTCCATTCCGTTCCGCGAAGATATATTTCTTCATCCGCGGATCCCATCGTTTTACCTGATGCCCGAAATGCACCCCCGACTCAAGCAGGCTTTTCATGGTAACTACAGCCAAAATATCCTCCCGCATTGTCCCGATCATCCCGCCGTAAAATTTACGGTCCTCGGCCCGGAGCAATAAACCGGGAGATCCTGGAAACGCCTTCTCTATATCTCACCGCCCGTCAAAGGGCCGGCGGAAAATAACAAAAAAACCCAAGGTTTTTTTGTTTGGTCCCTTAATTAATCCTGCTAAGGGACCTTAAAGGGTCATGTTTCCCCGTAGGGGTAACCATTTTCCCTTAACATGACATAAAATTCATGCAATGGCAAGCCCACGATAGTGGAAAAAGAACCCTTGATGCCGGAAACAAAGCAATCCGCCAGGCCCTGAATCCTGTAAGAACCGGCAACTCCCTGCCATTCTCCGGTATTAAGGTACCATTCAATCTCATTTTCCTGGAGCCGGGCAAAAGACACGACGCTTACCGCTGAACGGCAATCGACCGATTTATCCCGGCCGTTAAAAAGCGCCACCGCGGTAATCACCTCATGATCCCGGCCTTGAAGTTTTCCCAGCATTCGGTACGCGTCTTCCCGATCCCGGGGTTTCCCGAATACTTCCCCGTCCACCGAAATAATCGTATCCGCCCCGCATATCCAGGGCGGCGTCCTTCCCCGCAGGAGTTCTAGTATTTTATTAACCTTTCTGACCGCCAGTTCTTCGGCTATTTCCCGGGAACTCAAACCTTCTTCATAGGTTTCGTCTATCAAAGAGGGCATAATATTAAAGGGGAGTCCGAGAAGGCGGAAATATTCCTGCCTTCTCAAAGACCCGGATGCTAAAATGATCGGTTCCATACTCTGTAACTAAAGGAACCTCTGAAACCGTGTAAATGTTTCAGAAGTTCCCTGATTAGATTACCTTTTTTGAGAGATACAGGACTCGAACCTGCCACCTTCAGCTCCGGAGGCTGACGCTCTATCCAGATGAGCTAATCTCTCTTGAAAGATTAATATAAAATATCTTACTTTTTTAGTCCTGTCAATACATCTTACGATAGGTCCCGAAAGTTCTTGTTTGCCGGTATCCTCCGGGCTGACGCCCGTTTTTTGAAAGGGGCGCCTTTTTTGAGCCGCAAGAAAGCCAAAGTCTTCGGGGAGGTTTAAACCCAGGGCTTAGAGTAAAAACAAGGCTTACATTTCTTATATTATTTATTAGATAGTATAAAAAATAATATAATTAATGATAAATATCCCTTGTAATATTGATTAAGTATGATAAAAGATACCATTGAATAATCGTTATTCCCTAAAATTCAATGACTTAAGCCCTTAATGCGGTTGTGATTTTTTCTTTTTTGGGGAAAAATAAAACGGTGCAGGCTATAAAACGGTTTTCCGAAGGATCCATTGCCGAACTCAGAAAGGAAATAGAGGATGCCGGGGGAAATGAGGTGTTTGCCCTCGGCTTCCTTGACGGAAAGGGATTGGTC
>JAITRD010000247.1 GCA_031288575.1 Treponema sp.
CCTTGAGGTAGAGGTAGAGGCTGTAGAACATGGTGGAATCCAGGGGGCCGCCCTGGCCGCCGGACACGATAAACGCCTGGGTAAAGGACTGGAAGGCGCTGATCATCTGCATCACCATATTGAAGAAGATAATCGGGGACAGGCTCGGCAGGGTGATGGAGAGAAACTGCCGGATCTTTCCCGCCCCGTCCACACTGGCCGCCTCGTAGTATTCCTGGGGAATCTGCTTGAGCCCCGCCAGGAATATGATCATGGGAGAGCCGAACTGCCAGACTGCCAGGAGTATCAGGGTATAGAGGGAGTATTTCGGGTTTGAGATCCAGGCCGGCGGGTTGGCGTTAAAAAGCCCCCGGAGTATGGCGTTAATGACCCCGTCCGCCGCAAACAGCCGCCGCCACAGGACGGCGATTGCCACCGAGCCGCCCAGCAGGGTGGGAATGTAGTAAATGGTCCGGTAAAAGGGAATCAGTTTAAGTTTTTGGTTCATCAACATGGCCACCGCTAAGGCGAATATCAGTTTGAGGGGGACCGAGATAAAGACAAACCGGAAGGTAACAAAAAGGGAATTAAGGAAACGGGTGTCCTTGGGATATTCGGCATTTCCCACAAACATAATAAAAAGGTTCCGCATTCCTATCCACTTTGGAGGCTGCAGGATGTTGTATTGGGTAAAGGACAGGTACAGGGAATACATCATGGGGTACAGGGTTAAAATAAAAAAACCAAGCAGCCAGGGAACAAGAAAGGCATAGGACGAAAGATTTTCGCCAATCACCCTCCGCAGATTTTTTTCGGTCATAGTTATTTCTCCAAATAAGTTGAAGGACAGTATGCTATAAAGAAAGACAAAATGCCTATCAATAATTGCGGTTTTTTAATCAGGAATTGCGCTTATAAGGGGGCCTTAATTGTCATAAAATACCGGGTATGAGGGAACCAGCCGGGCGGCCAATTTGCGGTTCCGATAGGCGGAAGGATTGGTCCCGGTATGCTCCTTAAAAACGCGGTTAAAGGTGGCGAGGCTCCGGAAGCCGCAAAGATAGGCAATATCAATAACCGGCCTGTCCGATTCGGCAAGATGCTGTTTTGCCCTGCTCAGGCGAATCCGGGAAAGGTGATCGTGAAAACCCAGGCCGGTCTGATCCTTCAGAAAACGGGTAAGGTAGTATTTACTCAACCCAACCGCCGCCGCGGCATCCTCCAGCTTAAGCTCCGGGTTATCAAAGTGGCTGTAGATAAACGCAAAAATTTGTTTTAGGTACCGGGTATGATTTTTTTCGTTTATGATTCTGGCCGCCGGGAAGGGGTTTTCTTCAGGGACATTCCGCAGAAGAAAAGCCGCCAGCCGATAGAGATCCGATTTAATGATAAAACGATACCCCCCTTCTTTTTTTTGAAATTCCCGGCTGATATCGGTCAAAAGATTTTTTAAGCAGAGATACAGGACCCGGTTTCCGGCAAGGCTGATCCGGGGGTTTCTGCCGAAAACCGGTATTTCCACGCCCCAATCCTCCGCCAGCGTGAGGGGTTCGTCGAAAATTTCCCGGCCAAATTGAAAGATCCGCACCCGCGATTCCGGGCTGGGCTCAAAAAAACCATGTATCAGCCCCGTGTCCACGATAAAAATATCCCCCTGTACCCCTTCCCAGGTTTTCCCGTTGATCAATACCTTCAAACTTCCTTCAAGAATATCAAGGATCTCTATCTGCTCATGCCAATGCAGGGGAAACCAGAAGGGTTTTTTGAAGCTGTCCATAACCAGCAGGGGAAAGGGCCCCCGGGTTAGTTCTTTTTGGTGGAAAGGCATCTCGTCCATTGCGGGGGCTCATTTTTTGCTTAAAAAACCGTCTTGCTCTTCCAGTTCAACAAACAGGGCCCGCTCATCCGGGGACCTGTTGGGAGTATGAACGGCCAGGTATAGTTTTCCGTCTACCGAATGAAATAACATGCCATGTCCGCCGTCCGCCGCATAGAGGGGGCTTTTTTCCTGGGTCCAGGGGCCGGAAACAAGACCGCTCTCGGAACGGGCAATTCCCAGACAGTATTTTCCCTCCGCATCGAAGGAGGACCAAAGCATCAGAAGGGTCCCTTGCCCGGTGGCATACATATTCGGGCCGTCGGTAACATAACACCCGGGCCCCCGGTTCCGGGCCGGATCGGGTTTGAGGGGATGGGCCCAGGGGGCCTCGCTGGCCCGGAACAAGAGTTTCGGCTCCCCCGCCGCGGCCTTTAAATCGTCCCGCAAGGGAATAAGGCATATCTCCCCGTCCCCAGCCTGGACCCATTCATGGCAAAAAATCATCCAGGGTTTGCCCTCCTTGTCCTGATAAAAGGTCCCGTCCAAACATTCCCAGCCGGAGGGAGTAACCGGGCCGGCGCTCCAGGGGGCAAAGGGCCCCAAGGGGCTTTGGCCTTTTAATACCGCCGTTCCCCGGCGGCCCTGGTTCGGTTTAAAGGTGGCGAACATATAATAGGCCCCGCCGTACCGGTAAACTTCCGGCGCCCAGAAATTGATGGCCGCCCAGAACCCTTCCGGGGGACGAAAGGCGGGAAAGGGCCCTTCAAATTCAGCCAGGCCGGCCTTGCCGGTGTATACGTCAAAACCCGTACCGGGGGAACGCCAAATGTCCTTATCGGTAGAGCCGAAAAGGTAATAAATTCCCCCTTCCGTTAATACAAAGGGGTCCCGAATCTGTATATCTCGAATATGGGGCATAATTA
>JAITRD010000273.1 GCA_031288575.1 Treponema sp.
TAGCGTCAATCCGGGAGCATCTGGCGGACCGGGCGGTGATTATTCCCCTCGGCCCCGGAAAAGACGGGGAAGCCGGGGAACGGGTCCTGGCGGCGGCTTCCCGGAAGGGCCGTTTTGCCCTGGACTCGGAACTCAAAAAGCTGTCCTTTATGCCCATCGCCATTCCCGAAGGCTACCAGGGGGTTCCCGCGGAACTTCTCACGGGCCTTGCCTCCCGGCTTGAGGAGGTAGAGACGGAACTGAACAAAATTTCCGGCGAAAAAGCCCAGCTCCGGGCCCAATACGGGCCCAATCTAAAATCCTTAACCGCTTCCTACCTTATGGCATCCATGGTAGAGGAACTTAAGGGCAGGCTTATCACCACCAAAAGCATTTACCTCCTTTCCGGGTGGGTTCCGGCCGACGCCATCGGCGGCCTGGTGGCGGACCTGGAAAAACTCACCGCCGGCAGGATGGCTATCCGGGCTTTTAACCCCGACGAGGTGGCGGAAGTAAAGGAAGGCCGGGAAAAGGTGCCGGTTTCCCTTCGCCACGGTTCCTTTGTCAGGGGCTTTGAGGGGGTGGTCTTCTCCTACGGCGCTCCCCTTTACGGGACCATTGATCCGACCCCCTTTGTGGCGTTTTTTTTTACCATCCTTTTCGGCCTTATGTTCGGGGATGTGGGGCAGGGTTTGGTGCTTCTTCTCCTGGGGATCCTCCTGGGAAAGGGGAGTGTCAAAGCCCTTTCCGGATTTAAGGGTTACGCCTCTCCCCTGGTTGCGGTGGGGATCGCTTCCATGGCCATGGGCCTCCTAAACGGCGAGGTTTTTGCCCATGAGGGGCTGCTTATTGCCCCCACCCAGGCGGTAACGGGTTTTTTTATGCGCCTTGCCGGGAATGCCGGGGAGCCCCCGGAACGGATCCTCCACTTGATGCCGGAAAAGGGCAATATCACGAAACTTTTTTATTTTTTTGGATTTACCGTTGCCGTGGGGGTGCTCCTTAATTCCGTCGGCCTGCTGGTGAATTTTGTAAATCAATGCACCATGAAAAAGTACGAACAGGCTTTTTTTTCCAAAACCGGCCTTGCGGGGCTCCTTCTTTTCTGGTATGCCCTGTCCATCCCCGTCAGGATGCTCCTGGGAAGCGCCTTTGCCTGGTACGATCTGGCGGGGCTCCTTACCCCCGCCCTGGGAATCTTCTTTGGCCCGGCGATCTGGCGGCTGCTCAAGGGGGAACGGCCGGTTCTGGAAGAGGGGCTGATGGTTTTTATTATGGAAGGTTTTGTGGAGATCCTGGAAACCGCCTCGACCTATATTTCCAACACCGTAAGTTTTCTCCGGGTGGGGGCCTTTGCCCTGTCCCATGCGGTGCTTTCTTTTATCGTGTTTACCCTTTCCGGGATGGTGTCCAGCCTTGCCCTGGGGCCGGTGTTTTCCCTCATTATTATGATCTTCGGGAATGCCGTGATCATCCTTCTTGAGGGGATGATCGTGGCCATTCAGGTGGTGCGTTTACAATATTATGAGTTTTTCAGCAAATTTTTTACCGAGACCGGGGTGGAGTTTTCTCCTTTCCGGTTCCGCCGGGACTTTGGGCCGGATCGGTTCCGGGAACTTAAAGCTCCGGCCCCCAAGGGGTAAAGCCTCCGGGGTATTCTGGTTTTGATAGAATCAGCCTAGGGCTGGTTGAAATTTGAGAGGAGTGAAATCATGAAACGTTTTATTATGCCGCTTGTCTTGGTTCTGTTGCTTTTTGTTCCTGCCCTGGTTTTTGCCCAGGAAGCGGAGGGTGAAACCGCCGCCGTTTCCGACGGAACCGCGATATGGAAATATTTTGCCGCCGCCTTGGCCGTGGGTATTTCCTGTATTGCCGGGGGCGTTGCCGTCGGGCAGATTGGTTCCGCGGCCATGGGCGCCATGAGCGAAAACCCGGAGCTTTCCGGGAAGGCCCTGCCTTATGCGGGGCTCGCCGAAGGGATATGCCTCTGGGGCTTCCTTGTGGCCCTGCTCATCATGATCCTATAGAACCCGGTGGACTTTTTTTTTATCGGCGACGCGGAACTGGTAACCGCCTTCCGCTTTGTCGGCATAGACGGGGAAGCGGTTTTTAACGCCGATGAAGCCCGGGCGGTCTTTCGGAGGATCACCCAGGGCTGGGATGAAACCGCCGGGGCGGTATTGCCCGGGACCATACCGGGAGCGGAAGGCTGCCGGGTCCTTATCATGACCGAAGAGACCGCCGACTGGCTGGGGGACATCCTGACCAAATGGCAGTTGTCGGACCGTTACCCCCTGGTAGTGGAAGTCCCCGGAACCATGGGGAGGCTTCCGGGGCGCAAAGCCCTGGTGGATTCCATCAGGGAAGCTATCGGGATACATATTTGAGCCCATTAGGCTTGTTCCAATACGATATTTTTCGTTTGTAAAGATCATATCCAGGATTAGTTTAGTATGGAAGAATTACAGTCCACCGAAGTTTTAGACCGGGAAATCCTTGAGGACGCCCGGAAAAAGGCTCACCGCATTTTAAAAACCGCGGATGATACCTTAAAAACTCAGACCGAAACATGGGAAAAAAGAACCGCCCGTTCCGTCGCGGAAGTGCGCCAAAAATACCGGGACCGGATCGCCGGAGCCCGGGAGGAGATTCTGGCCCGGCTTCCCCTGGATAAACGGCGGGCCAGGTCGGAAATGATTGAATCCCTCCTCCAGTCCGCCATGGCTGAGTATCTTTCCTCTTTGGGCCGGGAACGGATCCTCTCCCTGCTGGGGGCTGAACTTCGCCGGGGTTTTGAGGAATATGCCGGGTATAAAGAAGCTCCGGACCCGGCTCCGCAGCTCCGCTGCCGGATGCTTGAACGGCATGAGGCGGAGTCCCTGTTGAAACAGGCCCTGCCCCCGGGCATGAAAACCGCCGGGGTCCAGTGGGATATAAAAGAGGCGGATGCCGCCGCCGGGTTATGGGGAAAATTCCCCGCCCTTCAGGTGATTACCCGGGCGGTACGGATTACCGCTTCGATAGAAACCGCCGCCGAAACTATACTTGAGGATAAACGGGCGGAACTGGTAAAGGCCCTTTTGGGCGAGGGGGCTTTGGATGCTGAATAGGGGCTTTCTTTCCTTAAAACGAGGATACTTATGATAGAAGGTCGGGTAAGGCGTATTTCGGGCCCTATTATTCGCGCGTCGGGCCTGGGCGGGGCGGGCCTTTTTGATGTGGTTGAAGTGGGGGAGACCCGCATGATTGGGGAAATCGTCCGCCTGGAAATGGGGGAAGCGGTCATCCAGGTTTATGAGGATGACACGGGGCTCAAAATAGGGGCCCTTGCCGCCTCCACCGGGCGCCCCCTTTCGGCAAAACTGGGGCCGGGGCTTATCGGGACCATCTACGACGGGATCCAGCGGCCCCTGGAATCCCTCTTTAACCGGAGCGGCGCCTTTATGGAAAGCGGTTCCCGGGGGGAACCCCTGGATACCTCCCGGCTATGGCCCTTTGTTCCCGATCCCGCCCTGGCGGAAAGGCTGGCCGGGGGCGGCCAGGTTGCCGCCCTGCCGGGGCTCCTGCTGGGAACGGTTAAAGAATCCGAAAGCATTACCTGCAAAATTCTGGTCCCCCCCAATACCCGGGGGGGCCTGATTACGGAACTGGCCCGGGAAGGTTCCTACCCGGTGGACGCCCCCGCAGCCCGGACCGACCGGGGGGAGGAGATTCCCCTGGCCCAGTGGTGGCCGGTCCGGGTTCCCCGGCCGAACCGGGAACGGCTTTCCCCGGACCAGCCCCTGATAACCGGGGAACGGGTGATCGACGTGTTTTTCCCCCTCTCCAAGGGGGGGACCGCGGCCATCCCCGGGGGCTTCGGCACCGGCAAAACCATGACCCAGCACGCCATCGCCAAGTGGTGCGACGCGGACGTGATCATCTACATCGGCTGCGGGGAACGGGGCAATGAGATGACCGACGTGCTCAGCGAATTTCCCCGGCTTACCGATCCCCGGACCGGCCGCTCCCTCATGGAACGGACCATCCTCATCGCCAATACCTCCAATATGCCCGTGGCCGCCCGGGAGGTGTCGATTTATACCGGGGTTACCCTGGCGGAATTTTACCGGGACATGGGTTACCATGTGGCGATTATGGCGGATTCCACCAGCCGCTGGGCCGAGGCCCTCCGGGAGCT
>JAITRD010000257.1 GCA_031288575.1 Treponema sp.
GGCGCACCTCCTGGGGATTTGCCTCGATAACCGAGGCCACAATGGCCGCCAGGGCCTTCCGGTCCGTAAGCTGTTCCCAGCCCCGCTCCTTGATGATAATTTCCGGGTCCCGGTCTTCCCGCAGTACCGCGGTGATGATCTGTTTGGCGATGCTGCCGTGGATCCGCCTTTCCTTGAGAATTTTCAGGATCTCCGCAAAACGCCGGGGGCAAAGGGGCGTGTCCGGGGAGGTAAAACCCAGGCGCCTCCATTCTTTGACCACATAGGAGGCCATCCACTGGGCCGACTCCCGGGGGGAGGCCCCCATAGCCGCGGTCTGTTCAAAATAGTCGGCCCGGCTTTTTTCGTCGCAGACAAATTCCGCCTGAAACTGGGTAAGGCCGTATTCCCCCATTACCCGGTTTCTCCGGGCCTCGGGCAGTTCAACGGCGGTGTTTCCCGGGGCTTCCAGAACATCCGGCCCCGGAATAAAGGGGGGCGTGTCCACGGGGGCAAACCGGGCAGGTTCCCCGGGGGCGCGGGTTTGGAAGGATTCGGTGGCGTTTTTGGCCTCGTTCCAGATCCGGCTTTCGCTTATGACCGTCCCTCCCTGGGTAACAATCTCTTCCTGCCGGGAAAGCTCGGCATTAACCGCCTTATAGACAAAGTTAAAGGAATTCAGGTTCCTGAGCTTGACAAAATTAACCGGAGGCGCCGGGTAGGGCGCCATGGCCACATAGGCGTTGCAGCGGATGACGCTCTCCGCCGGGTAAGGCGGAATAATTTCGAGGTACTGGATCCGGCGCCGCAGGTCGGATAAAAAAACCTCCGCCTCTTCCCCAATTTCAAAATCCGCCGCGGTTTTGATCCGCAGGCTCGGCATCCCCGCCCGGGAATAATCCATCCGGGTAATGTTCTGCCGGATAAGCCGCCCCGCGTCCTCCTCCAGCCTTATTTCCGTAATGCCTATCCGTTTTTTCCGGCGGTGGAACATGATGTCCATGGCGGCCTCTGCCCCAAGCTTGATGGAGAGCCGGGAAATGTCATGCCCCTCGGGCAATTTGCGGGTGCCCAGGTTCCGCTCGAAGGAAGCCTCCCGCAGGATGGCTCCCCCCAGGCCCCGGATGAGCAAATAGGCCTTTTGCAGCGCCAGGGGGTTAATTTCCGGCCGGGCCCCCCCTTCTCCCCGGCAAACCGGGCATGATCCAAAATGCCCTCCCTCGTCGGCGGTACAGGCGCAGAAGGTTTTAACCCCGGCAAGCAATAAAATACGGACTTCCAGTGAAATATAGGATTTAAACACCGGTCTATCCCTTCCTTTTAAAAAAACTGATGGAAAATTTACCATTATGAATGTATAATAAATTACTCGGTGAAGCAATTCTAAAAAACAACGCGAATTGAGCTTGTTCCAATCTCCGGCGGCATTTGGGGAGTACAAAATATTTGACTTTTTAGGGCCCATGGATTAGTCTCGATGAGATAAAAGGAGTTTTTGTGACAAAACATGATTTTCCCAAAATTCACTTTTATGATCAGGATTTTGTGGATATATATGATAAAACCTGGGCCTGGATACAGGATTGCTGGAACATGGGAAGCGAAAGCAGTGTCCTTGAGGGGAAATTTTTTTCCTATCCCGGAAGCGTGGTGATTCACCAGGCCGACGCTATTTTTTCCTCCTTTTTTCTTGTTTATTCAAACCGGATTTACCAGGCTCATCCTACCCTGGATATCTTTTATGAACGCCAAGAATCCAGCGGCGCTATCCGGTCCGCCTATGACATTGAAACCGGCCTCCCGGTGCTGGAGGCGGATAATCCCGAAGGGCTGGGGATGCCCCTTTTTGCCTGGGCGGAATTTAATCTTTATCATAAATCGGCCAATAAGAAAAGGGTTAAGGATGTTATCCCCATACTCCATAAATATATTGGCTGGATTGACGCGGCCTTTAAGCAGCCCAACGGCCTGTACATGGTTCCCCTGAGCGCCGGGGGCATGGCCAATTCCCCCCGGGAAAATGCCGCCTATCCCATGGACTTTAATACCATGATGGCCATCAACGTGCTGTATATGTCGGCCCTGGCGGACATTCTCAATGACAAAGAGGCGAGTTTTCAGTATAAACGGCAGTATTTTTCCCTAAAAACCCGGATTAATACCCTCATGTGGGACCGGGAGGACGGTTTTTACCACGACATTGACAGCCAGGAAATAAAGCTTCCCATAAAGACCATTGCCGGCTACTGGCCCCTTCTGGCGGAGATTCCCAACGACGACAAGGCCGCCCGGATTATCGACAAGCTCCAGGACCCCCAGTTTTTCGGCGCCCCCCATCCCTTTCCGACGGTGGCGGTGAACGAGCCGGCCTTTACCGAATCCGGCGGCGGTTACCGGGGATCGGTTTTTCCCCACCTGACCTTTATGGTAATCAAGGGGCTTGAACGGTACCAGCGCTGGGATTTGGCCCGGGAATGTGCCATCAGGCACCTCTACTTTGTCCTGGATTCCATGAGCCCCGACGGGAACCACCACAAGGGAAACCTCTGGGAGGCCTACCTTCCCCTGCAAGAGGGGCCCGCCTTATGGCCGGAGAGAAACGATTTTCCCCGGCCTCAGTACCTTACCTACGACGCCCTTTCCACCATCTGCCTGACCATAGAAAACATTGTGGGGCTTTTTATATCCCTCCCCCGGAAAACCGTGGACTGGATCATTCCCAACCTGGAAGTAATGGGGGTGTAAAATCTCTCCCTTAAAAAAAACATGATCACCATCCTTTCCAACAAAAGCGGCCGGGGATGGGAAATTCACATGGAAAGCGAAAAGCTCTATTATTTTACCATTAATATATTGGGGAAAAAGAAAAAAACCCTTCCCATCCCTTCGGGGAAATGTTCCATGCTGATAGATAAGTTATAGTTTATCAAGCGGCGTTAATGATTTAAGATCAGATTATGGATGCAAAAAAAAATCCTGTGGCGGTCCTGGAAATCGGTTCTACCGGAATCCGGCTTTTAGTGGCGGAAATCTCAAAAAACGGCCGGTGGCGGGAACTGGATTGGGCGGGAAAACCCGTAGCCCTGGGGAGGGATGTCTTTACCTCCGGGGAGGTGTCCCGGGAGTCCTTTTTGGAATGTCTTTCGGTGCTGCAGAATTTCCGGGAGATGCTCCGGGGATGGGGAATCGCCGATGAGGATGTCCATGTAATCGCCACCAGCGCCCTCCGGGTAGCCCGGAACCGGGACGTGTTTGTGGACCGGGTCCGCCAGGAAACGGGGTTCCGCCTTTCCATTGTGGAGGGGATTGAGGAAAACCGCCTGATGTACCTGGCGGTCCGTTTTGCCCTGAAAAACGATCTGCCCCTCTTTTGGCGGGCTAATTCCATGATCATTGACGTGGGGGGAGGCTCCACCGAGGTTATGCTTCTGCGCCGGGGCAAAATGGTGGCCGCCCACAGCCTGCGCTTTGGGACCATCCTTATCGACCAGCAGTCCCGGCTTGCGGTGGGTTCCGCCCAGCGTTACCTCCATGAAAATATCAGGAACACCTCGGGCCTTTTAAGCGCCGAAATGGATTTGACCCATGTGCGGACCTTTGTGGTGGCCGGCTTTGACGCGCGGCTGGCGGCGGCCCAGATCGGAACCGAGGTGAATGAATATTGCCGGATTATTGAGCGGAAGGCCTTTATCTCCTTTGTCGAAAAGGTGCAGGATTATACTATTGAAGAATGTGTAAGGAAACTGCATATCCCCTACGGAGACGCGGAGGGCTTTATCCCGGGGATCCGGGTCTATAGGCTTTTTCTGGAACGGACCGATGCCGCGGAAGCGGTGGTTCCCCTGGTATCTATCCGGGAGGGGCTTCTCATCGATCTGTCCATGGGGGTGGACCCGGAGTTGCAGGAGGAGTTTTTCTCCCAGATCATTGCCTCCGCGGTCAACCTGGGCAGAAGATACCATTATGACGAGCCCCACAACCTGCACGTGGCAAAACTTTGTTTGGTTCTCTTTGACGCCCTGGCCCGGGAACACGGGATGAACCGGCGGGAACGGATGATGCTGGAAACGGCGGCTACCCTCCATGATATCGGAATGTATATCCGGGGGTCCCGGCACGAAAAACACGGCCAGTATATTGTGGCCAATTCGGAGATCTTCGGCCTGCGCCGGGAGGAACTGGACATCATCGCCAATGTGATCGGCTACCACCGGGGGGATCCCCCCGCTCCGGCGGATATCGACTACATCGCCCTGCAACGGGAGGAACGGGTTTTGGTGCTTAAAATGGCGTCCATACTCCGGGTTGCCGATGCCCTGGACCGGGGGCATACCCAGGAGATTCAAAACATTACGGTGGAACGGAAAACTGAAACAATTGTTCTCCATGTCCCGGGCAGCCATGATCTCAGCATGGAGCAGCGGGGGCTGGAAGAAAAGGCCGGTTTGTTTCAGGATATATTTGGTTTTAAGGTAATTCTTACCTGAGGTGTTATGGAAAAGGCGGTTTATTTAAACCGGGAGTTGTCCTGGATAGATTTTAATACCCGGGTTTTGGAGGAGGGGCTCAGGCCGGAACTTCCCCCTTTGGAACGATTTAGGTACCTTGCTATTGTTTCCTCAAATTTTGACGAATTTTTTATGGTCCGGGTGGCGGCGCTAAAGCGGCGGCTCCGGGAGCGGAAGCGGGGAATACAAACCGGGTCTCCCCCGGACCCATCGGGGCTCGACCTGGAAAATTTGCTCAAAGAAACGGCGGCCCGGGTCCGTTTTGTTTTTTCCCGCCAGTACGATTGTTTGCTCCGGGAGGTCTTTCCCGCCCTGGCCCGGGCGGGGCTGGAACTGGTGCGGCCCGGGGATTATTCCGGGGCCCACCGGGACTATCTGGGGTCCCTCTTTATGCGGGAGATTTATCCCGTCCTTACTCCCCTGCGCATCGAGGACAAGGACGCCCTGCCTTCCATTGAGAGCCTCCGGCTTTATGCGGCCTTTCTCCTTGCCCCCGGTTCCGGGGAAGACCCGGAGGAAGAATCCCCCGCCGGCGGTGCCTTAGGGGAACATATTTCCATTATTGGGATCCCCCCGGCGCTGAACCGCATTATTTGGCTCCCCGCCGGAGCGGCGGAACCCCCGGGCCAGGAAAAAATCCCCTGGGCCCTCCTGGATGACGTGGTAATGACCTGGGGGGCTTCCCTGTACCCGGGTTATGTTGTCCGGGAGGGGATGCTTTTTAAGCTCAACCGGGACGCGGATTTTTCGGTGGATGAAAAACGGGATGAAGATTTTATTGAGGCCATGGAAGAGGTCCTGGTAAACCGGGAACGGTCCATGGCGGTGCGGATGGTTTATTCCTCCGGCAGCAAACGGCTCCGGGACGAACTGGCCCGCCGCCTGGAGCTTGAGGAGGACGATCTTTATGAACTGCCGGGGCCCCTGTGCCTGGGCAGCCTACAGGATATTACCGCGGTTCCCGGTTTTGATTCCCTGAAGGAGCCTCCCTGGAAGATCTATGCCCATCCGTCCCTGTTAAAGGACGAAAACATCTGGGACCGCATCAGCCAAGGGGACGTGATGATCCACCTGCCCTATCAATCCTTTGACCCGGTGGCGCGGTTTTTCCAGGAGGCGGCGGCGGATCCCGCGGTTATCGCCATTAAGACCGCCCTTTACCGGACCAGCGGGGATTCCCCCATCGTCCGGGCCCTGGAAAAGGCCGCCCTGAAGGGGAAACAGGTAACCGCGGTGGTGGAACTCAAGGCCCGTTTTGACGAGGAGCGGAACATTTCCTGGGCCAACAGGCTGGAAAAGGCCGGGGTTATCGTGGTCTACGGCCTTGCCCGGCTCAAGGTTCACGCCAAGGTCTCCCTGGTTATGCGCCGGGAGAATGACCGGATCAAGCGTTATGTCCACCTTTCCACGGGGAACTATAACGACCGCACCGCCAGGTTCTATGAGGATATCGGGATTTTTACCACCCGGGAGGAAATCGCCTATGACGCGGGGCTCCTCTTTAACATGATCACCGGCTATTCGGTGATTCATTCCATGCGGCGCCTGGTTATCGCCCCCACGGTCTTGAAGGACCGGCTCCTGGAAAACATCGACCGGGAGGCAAAACGCTCCGGCCCGGAAAGCCCCGGCCGGATCATGGCGAAGATGAACGCCCTGTCGGATACGGACATCATCGACGCCCTGTACCGGGCCTCCCAGGCGGGGGTGAAGATTTTTCTGAATGTGCGGGGGGTGTGCATGCTTATTCCCGGCCTGCCGGGCTTGTCCGAAAACATCCGGGTGGTCAGCGTGATCGACCATTACCTGGAACATTCCCGGATCTTTTATTTCGCCAACGGCGGCGCGGAGGAACTGTACCTGTCCAGCGCGGACTGGATGCCCCGGAATTTGGAGCGGCGGGTGGAACTAATGTTCCCGGTGCTTCAGGAGGATCTAAAGGCCCAGGTTTACGGGATCCTTCAAGCTTATTTCCGGGACAACAGCCATGCCTGGCTGCTGGATGAGGGCGGCCGCTGGACCAGGCTTGAACCGCCCCCCGGGGAAAACCCCTTCCGGGTGCAGGAACGGCTCCTGAAGGAGGCCGCCGAAACCCTGGGGAATCCCTGGGCGGTCCGGGAGGAATTTATCGTCCGCCGCGGCCCCCAGGGCGAAGGCTGAGAGGTGCTTTTATGATACGGATCATTTTAAAACCCGGGGAAGAAAGGCGGATCCTCGCCGGCCATCCCTGGGTCTACGATAACGAAGTTGCCCGGATTCTTACCCCCGTTCCCGGGGGCTTTAGCTCCCTTAACCCGGAGGAACTGGAAGGGGGGGAGCTTGCGGACGTGGAGAGCTCCGGCAAAACCTACCTGGGCCGGGGCTTTGTTAATCCCCGTTCCAAAATTTTCGTCCGGATCTACAGCCCCTCCAAGGAAGGGGTGGACAAGGGCTTTTTTAAGGGCCGCTTCCGGGCCGCCCTCGCCCGGCGCTTGCCGAAATACGACCTCCTCCGGGAATCCGCCCGGATTGTCTTTGGGGAGGCGGATTTTCTCCCCGGCCTGATCCTGGACCGTTTTGTGGGCTGGCCCGGGGAGGCAGTTATGAGGCTCCTCGGGGAGGGCTCCGGGGAACCCCTGAGCTTTGAAAAAACCGAGGCCGCCCTGGGGCCACCCCTTTCCTGGATCGGGATCCAGTTCCTTGCCCGGGGAATAGATAAACGCCGGGAGGAGATCCTCGCCGCCCTGGAGGAGGTCCTGGAAGGCTATGTTCCCGCCGGCGCCGGGCGGCCCCTGGGGCTTCCCGCGGGGATTGTGGAAAAATCCGCCCCCCGGGCCCGGGAGCTTGAGGGGCTTCCCCCCCGGGAAGGCCTGGTCAGGGGGAGCCTCCCCGCCGGGGGGATCCTGATCTTTGAAAACGGTCTGCCCTTTATGGTCCCCCTGGAGGGGGGGCACAAGACCGGCCACTACCTGGACCAGCGGGAAAACCGCCTCCGGGCCGCCGCCTTTGCCCCCGGGGGACGGGTTCTGGACTGCTGTTCCTATACCGGCGGTTTTGCCGTCCACGCCGCCCGGTCCGGGGCGTTTTCGGTGATTGCCCTGGACGAATCCGCGGAGGCCCTGAAAATGGTAAGGGAAAACGCCCGGTTAAACGGGGCGGAGGATCGCGTTACCCCGGTGGCGGGGGATGTTTTTGAGCTTCTCCGCTCCTATGACCGGGCGAAGGAAAGGTTCGACCTTATCATCCTGGACCCCCCGGCCTTCGCCAAATCCCGTTCCGCCCTGGAGGGGGCCCTCCGGGGCTATAAAGAAATAAACCTCCGGGCCATAAAACTCCTCTCCCCCGGCGGGGTTTTGGTAAGCTGTTCATGCAGCCAGGCCCTGCCGGAAAGCCGCTTTAAGGCCATGATCGCCGAAGCCGCCGCCGACGCGGAACGCCGGCTTATTCAGCTTGACTTCTGTTACCAGGGTCCGGATCATCCCATCCTCCTGGGTTATGATGAATCCCTCTACCTTAAATGCGGCTATTACCGGGCTTTATAGGGTTCCCGCATTTACTTGTATCGCTAAGTATTGAAGCGTAACAAAAATATCCGGCTGGGGGGCAAAAATCCCCATGGGGGCCACGCTTGCTTTGCGCGAGGAGGTTTTGTCGGTGTCCTTGAGGGTCGGATGGCGCAAAGCTTCGGTATAGGACCCGCAGGGTCCTCAGTGTCCCCCATGGGGATTTTTCCCGCCCAGCCGGCCTTATTGTTCCGTTTAATAGGCGAGGCCGTAAAGGCGGGTCCCTTGAGGGGAAAGATGTTTCCGGGTGAGGGGGAAAACGGGCTATCTGCCGCAAGCGGGAGGTAGTGAAAGCCTTAATAATCATAACCGCCGTTGTGTTTTTTCGTTCCCCCCTTCATCCAGAAATTTCTTCCCCCTCAAGGGACCCGCCTTTACCGCCTAAACCTTCCCCGAACGGAACAATAAGGCCGGCTGGGGGGCGGTCTTAGGACCCTGCGAGTCCTAAGACCGAAGCTTTGCACCGCCGGGCGTAGGCCAAAGCCTCCTCGCGCAAAGCAATCGTGGCCCCCTGCGGCAGATAGCCCGTTTTCCCCCCTTCATCCAGAAATCTCTTCCCTCCTCAAAGGGCCTGCCTTTACGGCCTAAACCTTCCCCGAACGGAACATAAGGCCGGAGGGGAGGGAAAAATCCCCATGGGGGACACTGCGGACCCTGCGATGCAATGATAAAGGCATGCGGTTATCTGGTATAGTGTAGGAGTTCGGAAGGACAACTACCGGTTGTAGCGGACCCTGGGGCAAGCAAGCACTTGACCCCGTCCCTGCGAT
>JAITRD010000258.1 GCA_031288575.1 Treponema sp.
GGGAAATTTTAACCGCCTTCCCGTTCAGCCGGGCCGAAAGCCGCCGGGACTTGATTTGGGAACGGGTCAAAAGGCCGGTGTATTCCGCCACATACCGGTCCAGCCTGAGCCCCGGGGGAATGCCCTTCCCCACGGTACCGGTATAGGAAAGCATCAGGGCGGTCCCGCGGATGCCGGCGGTTCCGGCGGTTCCGCCGGGGTTTCCCGGGGAGGAGCTTCTTCCCCTTCGGAGGCATCCGTTTCGCCGGCTTCCTCCCCCCCCCTCCGGGGGGATCTCAGGATAATCGGCGTTTCGCCGGTCAAATTTTCCAAAGCCCGTTCCTGCTTATGCCGTTTATGTTTAACAATAAAAAAATCCGCTAAGGATATAGTCACGGACGCCGCCGCCGCGACAGACAGGGTCAAGAAAAGTTCGTCCTGGGTCATGCTAACCGCCCCCGCGCTTTTCAGGGGCCAGGGGGCATAACGCATATCCCAATTATGGGAGGCGCTGCGGTAGGTATCCACGGCAAAGGTAGAAAAAAAGAAGGCAAAGGGGAAGGAGCCGAAGGCGACGATTTCGGCCCGGCGTAAATCCTTGGCCCAACTGGGAAGACCGGAGGTGTCGAACCGGGTGGACTGCAAATCGGAGCCGGTTGAAGAACTTTGCCCGTAAAGGGCGGCGGGGATAAGCGCCGGCAAAAGGCACAGGGAAATAAAAAACAAAGCCCTTTTTTTCATAAATGCCGCTCCCCAAAAATGGCGGTTCCGATCCTCACCAGGGTGGAGCCCTCTTCTATGGCAATTTCAAAATCGCCGGACATTCCCATGGAAAGACAGGACCAGTCAAGGCCGGGGAAACGGGATTCGAGCAAGGCCTTTGCGGATGCCAGGGCCCGGAAGGAGGCCCGGATGGTTTTTTGATCCTCCGTATAGGGGGCCATGGTCATGAGCCCCTTTAAAAGAAGCCCCGGATAGGCAAGAACCCTTTCCGCCGCCCGGCATAAACTATCCGTATCGGGATAGCCCGTCTTTGAATCTTCCCCGGTATGCAATTCCAGCAGAACCCTTAGGGGCTTCTCCCGGCCGGAAGTCAGGCCCCCCAATTCATCGATAAGAACATCCCGGTCCACCGATTGAATCCCGTCAAAAAGGGCCGCCGCGGCTTTAGCTTTGTTTCGCTGAAGGGAGCCTATCATGTGGACTTCCGCTTCCGGATGTTTCTCCTTAAAAACCGTAAATTTCTCCGCCGCTTCCTGTACCCTGTTTTCCCCGAAAAGCCGGATCCCCCCTTTCCAGGCTTCCTCCAATTCCGCCAAGCCGTGAAATTTCGACACCCCCATAAGGGTAACCTCCGCCGGATCCCGGCCGGAACGGAGGCAGGCTTCGCGGATCCCTTCCCGGATATGTTTTACCGCCTCAATAATGGCCATGATATCCCTCCAAAACCCCGGCAAGGGTAAGGAAATCTTCCAGGCTTAAGGTTTCCGCCCTCCTCTCAGGGGAGAGGCGGGAAGCCCCAAGCACTTCCCCGGTAATTTCCCGGATCCGCCCTTTCCCCAGCCCGCCGGCAGCATCCCGGTTTTCCCCTTCTTTTAAGGAAGCCACAAAACCGGATAGATTATTTTTAACGGTTTTTCGCCGGGAAGAAAATAGGGAACGGACCAGGGAATAAAAAAAAGCCGGATAGGAGGAAGGATCCATATCGGTACGGAGGTCGAAACGGAGAACCTGGGAATCCACATGGGGGGCGGGATAAAAGGAGGAAGGCCGCAATACCTGGACGGGCCGTATGGTATAGGCGGAGGCGCAGAGCACGGAAAGGGAAGTATAATCCCCGCTGCCCGGCCCGGCGGTCATGCGGCGGGCCACTTCCCTTTGGATGGTTATGACCATACGCTTAAAAAACCTCTTTTTTTCAATAAGTTCCCCCAGCAGGGCCGCGCCGATGGTATAGGGCAGGTTCCCCAATAGATAGGGCTCCCCGCCGTCCCCGGAAGGCCAGGTTTTAAGCACGTCCCCCTCAATAAGAATAAAATCTTCCCTTCCTCCCCAAAGCTCTTTGAGGATCCTGATAAACCCCGGATCTATCTCAAAGGCCCTGACCAGGGCGCCCCGGTCAAGGAGGCCCCGGGTCATGGCGCCCAGCCCCGGGCCTATCTCCCAAAGCCCGTCCCCCTTCCGGAATTCCAGGGCATCCAGGATGCGCTCCCGGGCTTCCCGGTCAATGAGAAAATTCTGCCCGTATTTTTTCCGCATCCCCAGGCCCTGTTCCTCCAGGAAAATCCTGAGTTCCCGGGAGGAATCATAATTAATCGAAGGGGGCAAGGTACCGCCTCCGGGGTATATATTTAATTTTAAGGCAAAGAAGCAGAACCGTTACCATTCCCGTGGCAATAAAAGCAGGGAACAGGGAATAAACCGGGAAAGCCGGGACCCGGCCCGCAAAGGAAACCAGCCGCTCCAGAATTCCGTAGAGCAGGGAGAGGGAAATCCTCAAAACATCCACCGGCCCGGTCAAAAAGGGAAGAAATAAATTTAGGAAAAGGGCCCCCAGGGAAAGGGCCATAAAGAGGGTGGTAAGGGGAACAATAAAAAGCCCCGCGAGGATCCCCACGGGGCGCAATACCCCGAAGGAAGCGGCCGTAAAGGCCCAGGTGGCGACAAAGGCTCCCAGGGACGCGGCGAGGCTTTGGGCCAAGCCCTGGGGGAGGATGCCCCGGAGCAGGTCCAGGAAAATTTCTCCCAGGATCAGGATGCCGGCCAGGGCGAGGTAGGACAATAAAAAGGAAAGGCTGTACCCCGAGGGGGGATCCAGGAGGATTTGAAGGAGAAAGGCCAGGGCCAAAAGCTCAAGGGCCCTCCGGGGAAGGGCCTTCAGGACCGTCAAAGTTCCCAGGAAGTACATAAGGGCCGCCCGTACCAGGGAAGGCTGGGGGCCGACCAGGAGAACATAAAGAAGGATAAAGAGGGCCCCCAAAAGGGCGGCGGCCCGCAGTCCCAGAGGTTTCTTAAGGCAAAAGGCAATAATAGAAGACAGGATGGCTAAATGCATCCCCGAAAGGGCCAGTACATGGGAGCATCCCGCGTCCCGGTATCCCCGGGCAAATTCCGTGTCCAGATTATCCCGGACGCCCAGGAGGAGCGCCAGGGAAAGCCCGCCGAAGGGGAGGAGATTCGGGCCGGCGGAAAGCCGGGAAAATCCTTCGATGATGCGTAAGCGGAGGGCACTGCGGAAACGCTCGGGAGCCGGGGCCGATACGGTCACATGGACCGAGCGGGAACGGAAGGAAATTCCCCCCCTTGAAGGGTCCGGTGAAGGGTCCGAAGCGCTTACCAAGGCCCCCTCCGCGTAAATTTCACAGCCCCGGCCAAAGCCCCGGAGGCGGGAAAGAGCTTCCGGGGGGAAAAAGACCGGAATCTTCCCCCGGGCGGAAGCCCTCAGCCCCCCGGGCCCGGCAAGGCCCTTAAGTTCAATGACCCCCATGCCCCGGCCGCCGCTCAAAGAACGGGGATCATCCCGGAGGGTTCCGTAAATCCCGGTGACCCTTGCCTCCTCAAGCCCCAGGTATAACCCGGTATTGGCAGCGGCGGCGGCGGCAAAACCCAGGCCCAATCCCGCCGCCGCGGCAAGGAGCCGGAGGCTGACGCCCCGGGCCAGCCTATGCAAAGGGGGAGCGCCGGGGAATCCCCCGGGACCGGCGGCCAG
>JAITRD010000259.1 GCA_031288575.1 Treponema sp.
AGCGATAATACCTGGGAATGGTACAAGCCGTAACAGGAACCGTAAGGCCGGCCTAAGCGCCGTTTATTGCTGTCGGAAATCTCCGGTTTTCGACAGGTTTTACCGGAAGAAGAAGGAGAGAGGATCATGCCGGGAAGGGTACTGGTAAGCGTTTCAGGACTTACCAAACATTTTGTGTACCGGAAAAAGTTCAACGGGAAACCGGCGGCGCTGCTGAAAGCGGTGGACGGGGTGGATATTGACATATACCGGGGACAAACCTTGGGACTTGTGGGCGAAAGCGGCTGCGGTAAATCCACTTTGGGAAGGCTGCTCCTCCGCCTTCATAAGCCTAATTCGGGAAGCATTGTTTATAACGGCATTCACCTTGAGAACCTAAACCAGAAAGAACTGCGTCCCCTGCGGCGGCATATCCAAATTATTTTTCAGGATCCTTACGATTCCCTCAACCCCAGAAAGACGGTGTTTGATTCCGTGCTGGATCCTTTGAATGTCATCGCCGCGATACCCCGGCCTGAAAGAAACGCCGCGGTTGAACAGATATTTCACGAGGTCGGGCTAGACGAAAGCCATTATTTTAAATACCCCCACGAACTTTCCGGCGGACAGCGGCAGCGGGTGGTTATTGCCAGGGCGGTGGTACTCAACCCCGATTTTATCGTCTGCGATGAACCGGTATCCGCCCTGGATGTTTCCATCCGCGCCCAGATCCTGAAACTTATGATCAAACTCCGGCAGGAGAGAAAGATTACCTACCTCTTTATTTCCCATGATCTAAGCGTGGTACGGTATCTCTGCGATACTGTTGCCGTAATGTACCTGGGAAAAATTGTGGAATTTGGAACCAGGATGGAGATCTTTAACAATCCGGCCCACCCTTATACCCAGGCGCTTATTTCAGCCATACCCCTGCCGGACGTGGATGTTAAAATAGAGCGGACTATTCTGGAAGGCGATATACCAAGCCCGGTGGATATTCCCCCAGGCTGCCGTTTTAGGCAGCGTTGCCGTTGGGCAATACCGGAATGTGCGCGCCTGGAGCCCTCCCTGAATATCTCCATCAGTGAAACGCACAAGTCTGCCTGTTTCCGGGCAGTTGAAATCCAGCCCGAAGCGGTCGTCACCTTATAAGGAGAATCGTTATGATAGCAATTAAAGGCGGAACTGTAGTAACAGTCACAAACGGGATCATCGATCATGGAATTGTTCTTGTGGAAGGAACAAAGATTGCCGCCGTTGGCGGATCGGATCTTATAATTCCTCCGGATGCGGAGATTATTGACGCCGGGGGCAAGTGGGTAACACCGGGTTTTATTGACGCCCATACTCATATTTCCACATCCGGCGAACCAAAAACACTGCCGAATTTTCCCGGCCAGTTCGATATCAATGAGATTTCCGACCCTGTAACCCCCCATCTTCGGGCCATTGATGCCCTTAACCCTCATGATATCGCCCTGGTAAATGCCCGGAAGGGAGGTTTTACCACAGCCTATACGCTTCCCGGTTCGGGGAACGTTATTGGCGGAACCGGCATTGCCTTCAAGACCAAAACCGGCGCGTCGGTATACGATATTGTTCTCCCCGGAACGGAACAGATGAAAATGGCCCTGGGGGAAAACCCCAAGCGGATCTACGGTTCCGACAAGAAGAAGCCGGTGACACGCATGGGTATCGCCTCCCTCCTTCGGGAATCCCTGTACAACGCGAAGGTTTACTCAGAGGATCTCAGGCGGGCGGAGATCAACCCGGAGAAAACGCCGAAACCGGATTTTAAACTTGATGCCCTTCTTCCGGTTATCCGGAATGAAATTATATGCCGTATCCACGCCCACCGCTCCGATGACATTGTAACAGCGATCCGCATCGCTAAAGAATTCGGCCTCAAAAAGATCTCCATCGAACATTGTACCGAAGGTTACAAGGTGGCGGCGCTTCTCAAAGAGAATAATATTACCGCCGTCTTGGGTCCCATGCCCAGCAATTTCGGCAAGATGGAGGTATGGGAATCCCGTCTGAATACCCCGGCGGTTCTGGAGAAAGCGGGGGTGGACATCTGTTTTACCCAGGATGCGGCTTCGGGTACCCGGTATTTGCCGGCAACGATAGGTTATTTTATTGCCCGGGGACTCTCGGAAACCGGGGCCTTCGAGGGGGTAAGCATCCGGCCGGCCCGCCTTTTGGGCATAGCGGATCGGGTTGGCTCCCTGGAGGCGGGAAAAGATGCGGACATTTCAATCTTCAGCAGTTTTCCTTTCAGCAGCCTGAGCCTCTGCGAAAAAACTATTGTAGACGGCGTTGTTTATAACAACCTGGATGATGCCTATTAAGGCATCCCAGTAAAGAATGGAGGCGGTTAAATGAAAAAAACAAAACAGATTCTTTCCTTTGCGGGGGTTCCGGTCTTAATTTTGATGGTATTGGCGGGCTGCGGGAAAGAAGAACCCCGGCAAAGCGCCCAGGGCAGTAATGGCACGGCGCTGACCGCTCAGGAAGAATTTGCCGCGAGAAGCGGCGGCGTGCATATTGGTACGCCGGAAAATGTAGGCCCCCGGCCTTACAGCGAATCGACGGTCTATTACGGCTCGGGGGCGGCATGGGACAGCTTTAATCCCTACGATACCGGCACTATGTACAGCCTGTGGATCATCGACAAGATCTTTGATCACCTGGCGGTAACCAGCGCCGGGGGTCTTATTGTAAAGCCCCGGGCTGCGGATTCATGGGAAAGCGCCGACGGGGGGAAAGCCATCATCTTTCACCTGAATCCCAACTCAAAATGGCACGACGGTGTACCTGTTACCGCTCACGATTGGGTTTTTACGGTAAACCTGATTTCCAATCCGGAGACGGTTCTTAGCTCGGGTAATTTTTTCAGGTTTCTTGAGGGAACAGATCAACAGGGAAAAGCCTTGTTTCCCGGTTCGCCAAAGGCGGAAGCCCTGGACGATCATACGCTCAAGCTGACTTTTAAGAATATTACCATTCCGGAGGATTTCCTCGTCACCCAAAGAAACTTTATTGCGTTTCCCGAGCATCTTTTGAAGGACGTTAATCCGGCGGAACTCCGTTCCGCTGAATTTTGGAAAAACCCTGTCGGCTCAGGTCCCTGCATCTTCGAGTCGGAACTTGTGGGGAGCCAAGTGGTGATGAAGGCCAATAGGGAGTATCACCTGGGCCAGCCGGGCTTTGGAACTCTTATCTACAATGTGGTAGCCAACAGCAACCTGTTTTCTTCTTTCCTTGCCGGCGATATTGATATCTTCGGTTTTGGCAATATGGTTAATACGGAAGAGAGGCAGATCGCGGAACAGGCGGGTTTTACCGTGGCAGATGCTTTGGCAAAGACCAGTTTTTCCGAGATCAAGCTGAACGCTCAGACCATTACAAGCCCTGAGATACGCCAGGCCCTGCACTATGCTGTGGACAAAGAGGCTATCTCCCAGAGCCGTACTTTCGGCGCCGGGATTCCGGCTGCTGTTGCAACTATGCCGGGAAGCGAATATTTCAATACCAGCATCAAGGTAGAACGGGATGTGGAAAAAGCCCGGGAACTCTTAAAGAAAGGCGCTTATGACGGCCGGGTCTATACCTTTGTGGCGGATCAGGGGAGGGCGGATGCAGCGGCTATCTGCCAGCAAAACTGGGCGGAGATAGGTTTTAAAATTGATATTGTTGTTACCGACGCGGCATCTATGCTGGCGGGGTTTCGGGATGGTAAGTACGATATTGCCATTATCGGCCATTCAGCCACCGCAGATCCCCTGTGGTACTTAAGTTTAGTAAAGGGATCGGATGCCAATGGGCCGAGGGATCCTGCTTACGATATTCTTGCAGAGGAAATACAAAAAGAACTGGATCCTGAAAAACGGAAAAAACTGATTTGGGAATTCCAGGACTATGTGTTCGCCCAAACCCCCTGGATACCCTTGTACCACCAGGGGCCTAAGAATGTTATTTCTAAAACCCTGGCTTATGTTGATTATAACGCGGGCCAGATGATCAGCGATAACGCGTGGGAATGGTATAAACCCTGATTTGGCGTTTGGGGAATAAGAAAAATTGCTATTTAAGGAGGTTTTATTATGGCTTCAGCTTTTGGATTTGACGTGTTTGACAAGGCAAAGGAAAACATGGCGTACAGCGTGGAAACGAGGCGTCATTTGCACCGGCATCCGGAACTTTCCCGGCTGGAATTCGAAACTTTGAAGTACATCAAAAAACAGCTTGAAGGTTTTGGGATACCCTATGTCGAGGTGGAGGACGGGGGTATCTTTGGTTTTTTGGGGGATGAAAAAAAGGGGAAAACCGTACTGCTCCGGGCGGATATTGACGCCCTTCCCATACAGGAGAACGAGTATAACCTGAATAGGAAGCGGGAAGTGATCTCCGAAAACCCCGGGATCCAGCACGCCTGCGGGCACGATGCCCATACAGCGATCCTGTTAACCGTGGCAAAAATTCTCAAGGGATACGAGGCAAACATTCCCGGCAGGGTGCTTCTGATGTTTGAACGGGGCGAGGAGGGAGGCGGCAATATCAGGCAGCTTCTCGCCTATATCGAAAAAGAAAACATCCATATAGACGGCGCCCATGCGCTCCACGTCAAGGGCGATGAACCGGCGGGAAAAATTGAGGCGGTAAGCGGCCCCGTCCAGGCCGGAGCCTGCGGCTTTAATGTAACCATTACGGGAAAAGGCGGCCACAGTTCCAGGCCCGATAAGCTTAACAATCCCCTGGATTGTTTTGTCTCTTTTTACCAGTCTCTGAAGGATATCCGTTTGAAACATATATCCCCTTTCGATCAGGCGACTATAGCGGTGGGGGCAATAAAATACGGAAACAAGGGGAACGTTATCCCCGACACGCTTAGTTTTGAAGGCTCGGCGAGGATATACAGTGAGGAAGCGGCGGATATATTCTTCCGGGAATTTGACGCCCTGCTCACGGGGATTACCGGGGCGCATCATTGCGGATTTACCCACAACGCCCCGCGCCGCAGGGGGCTTCCGGTTATCAATAACGATCTTGCCGCATCTCTTTCCCAGAGGGCGATAAAAAAATTTCTGGGCGGCGGCTGCCTGGTGGATAAGGCGGAACCGTCAATGGGCTCGGAAAGTTTTTCTCTGGTATCAAAACTCTATCCGGCGGTAAACATCAAACTGGGGGTCGGTAACGCGGAAAAAGGCTGCGGCGCGGGAGGCCACACGGATCGTTTCGATCTGGACGAGGATTCGCTGCCCCTGGGCGTGGCAGCCACTATCGGTTTTGCCTGGGAATTCCTCAACAACAGGGAGGATTTCCGCTTTAAACCATACGCCGGCAATGTGTTGTCCCTTTTTGAATACAAGCAGCCGGAGTAACAGCGGTACCATGAAAAGATATTTTATCAAGCGCTTATTAACGGTGATCCCCGTTTTTATCGGTATTACCGCGGTAATTTACATTCTCATGTCCCTGGCGCCGGGGAGTGTGCTTGATCTTGCCGAGGAAAGCGACACGGTACTGAGCGCGGAACAGTACAATGCCCTTAAAGCCTCCTACGGCCTGGATAAGCCTCCGGTTGTTCGTTATTTTATCTGGCTCGGCAACTTTGTCAGGGGGAACATGGGCGTATCCTTCCGGGGCAACCAGAATGTAAGCCACATCATAGCCCAGCGGCTTTTTCCGTCGCTTGTTCTTACCGGGACCGGCGTTTTTTTCGCCATCCTGCTGGGCCTTCCGATCGGCATTATGGCGGCGTACAAACCCTATTCCAAGTGGGATTCCGCCTCGTCCCTTTTCGCCCTCATAGGCGCCACGCTGCCGGGTTTCTTCGTCAGCATACTGGGGATCTATATCTTCAGTATCAAGCTCGGCTGGCTTCCTTCCAAGGGCATGGCGGATTTTTCCCGAAGCGGGTTTGCCGATTATGCCAGACACCTTGTCATGCCCGGCGCGATTATCTGTTTCAGTTCCATGGGTTCCCTGATAAAGCAAACCCGGGGGGCCTGTCTTGAGGTGTTTAACGAGGAGTACATTCAAACCGCCCGCGCCAAAGGGATAAGTGAACTGAGGGTAGTGCTTGCCCACGGCTTCCGTAATGCCCTTATTCCGGTGGTTACTTCGATACTGCTTCAAATACCCCATATTATCGGGGGTTCCACCATTGTGGAACAGATCTTTGGCTGGCCGGGCATAGGGAGCCTTATGATCGCTTCCATTAATAACCGGGATTATCCGGTGGTCATGGGAGTCGCCGTCCTCATCGCAACAGCGGTTCTGTTTACCAACATTCTGCTGGATGTGGTGTATGTCTTTCTCGATCCCCGGATCTCTCACGAACAGTAACGGGCAAATACCGGAGGTAAATGTTATGGAGAAAAAAAGGCAAAGACAAAACCAGGCTGTGCGGCGTTTTCTTTCAAACCGCCGCGCTGCTTTTGGCATATTCTTTGTAGTGGCCGAGATTATTATTGTTGTATTTGTACCGGCCGTCTTTGGCCTGGACCCTCTTACCAGCGACATAGCGGCGGGTTTTAATTCTCCCCCCTCGGTCAAACACCTTATGGGAACCGACGCGGCTGCCCGGGATCTCTTGTCCCGCATCCTTTACGGCGGCAGGGTGTCTCTCCTGGTAGGGATAAGTTCTACGGCCATTAATGTTTTAATAGGACTTCCGCTGGGCCTCCTTGCCGGGTATTATCGCGGTATTGCGGAATTTGCGGTCATGCGGGCCGCGGATATATTTATGTCCTTTCCCAGCATGATCCTCATCCTTGTTATGGTTTCGGTGGCAGGTCCTTCCCTGGCAACACTCATCGTCATTATGGGTATTATGGGCTGGACCACTATTGCGCGTCTTGTATACGGTAACGTGCTTTCCATAAAAAACAGGGAATATGTTGAAGCGGGAAGGGCCGCGGGGAAAAGCAACTTTGTGCTGATGTTTACCGATATTCTGCCCAACGCCTTCGGCCCGGTCTGGGTGATCCTTTCCTTCCGGGTTGGCGGCGCCATCCTTACCGAATCGGGCTTGAGCTTCCTGGGAGTCGGCGTTCAGGCGCCCCAGGCTTCCTGGGGGAATATCATCAACGCCGCCCAGTCCCTGCCCAACCTGATGTTCCGGCCCTGGATGTGGATACCGCCCGGGGTTCTTATCATTCTTACCGTTGTCGCTTTCAATTTTATCGGCGAAGGAATCCGGGATGCCCTGGATCCGAAAATGTACACCGGGATTTCCCGGAACGGGCTGAGCGAGGCTTGATATGGCAGAGACAATCCTGCAAGTAGAAGATCTGGAAATCGAATTTACCGTTTCTAAACACCGCAGCGTGAGTGTCGTGCAGGGCCTCTCCTTCATAATGGAAAAAGGAAGCACCCTTGCTGTAGTTGGAGAATCGGGCTGCGGGAAAAGCATTACCGCCAAGGCGATACTGCAACTCCTCCCCGCGGGCATCAGCCGTTTCGCCAAAGGCCGCATTCTTCTTGACGGCCTGGATCTAACCGGGCTTTCCGCCAGGGAGATGCGCGGCATCCGGGGCAGGCGCATTTCCATGATTTTTCAAGAACCCATGACTTCCCTTAACCCCGTGCAGCGAATCGGGCGGCAGATGATCGAAGCCCTTCTGGCGCACCGGAAGATCTCCGGATCCCGGGCGAAGGAGATTGCCATAGACATGCTCAAGAAGACCGGCCTTCCCGACCCGGAAAACCGGATACGGGAGTACCCCCACGAGCTTTCCGGCGGCATGAGACAGCGGGTGATGATCGCCATGGCTCTTCTTGCCTCTCCGGAACTGCTTATCGCCGACGAACCCACCACCGCCCTTGATGTTACCATACAGGCCCAGATCCTGAAACTTCTTGGCGATATCAAACAAAGCATGAACACCTCTATCATGCTTATTACCCATGACATGGGCGTGGTAGCAGAGATGGCCGACTCGGTCATGGTGATGTACGCCGGAAAAATTGTGGAGCATGCCCCGGTCAAGGAACTTTTTCACGGGCCCCTGCATCCTTATACGGAAGGGCTTCTGAAGTCTACCCCCAGGTTAGATACAGAAGAACTGCATGCCATTGAAGGAACGGTGCCTTCCCCTTCCAATATGCCGAAGGGCTGCCATTTTTCTACCCGCTGTAATCGCTGCATGGAAAGATGCCGGAAAGAAGAACCGCCCCTTTATACAAACAACGGGCACAGGGTGAGCTGCTGGCTTTACGTTTAGCGCAACGCCTAGCGTGCGCCTCTTCCGGCCAAAGGAACGGCCGTATCCAGTCCAAGACGCCCGCGCCACACATTTTTCCAGGCGGAACGGGGGCGGTCAAAGCTTAGGCCCTTTCCTCCCCTCATGGGTTCAGGATAAATCCCGGGGGAAATCTAAAACACGGATACCCTAATCCGTTCAGCAGCATTGCCGCGAACCGGCGGCGTTGGAAATCATCTTTCCTACGGTATCCAGGGTAACTTGAATATCCGCGGGAGAAATATTTTCTGATATGCCCTTTCCCCATTCCATCAGCGCCTCCTGTATTTTGCCGGCAAGCCGCATCCCCTCGCCGGTGAGGCAGAGCCGGTAATAGCGGCGATCCTTTTCGTCCGGGGAACGGCTGATATAAGCCATTTTTTCAAGTTCCCGCACCACCCGGGCGACCCGGCTTTTATCAACCGAGTGAAATTCCGCGAGGAAGTCCTGGCTCACCCCGGGATGTTTTTCCAAGGTGATAATATATTTATACATGATCCCATGGAGGCCGGTGGACGCCAGGGCGCGGTTCATAAAATGTTTTTGCCGGCGCTCAAGCTTTGATAAATTTTTTATCAGATTTTGGATAAGTTCCGTATTCACCATTTTTACGCGGTCTCCAGCTCTTGGATTTTTTCCTCATCGCCCTGTCTTTTTTGAAGGCGGTTTAACTCCAGGATCATGGGTATCACAAGTCCAAGGGCGATACAAAAGGAAACCAGATCCGCGGCCGCCTGGGCGTAAACCAGGCCCGTTAGGCCAAACAGGCTGGTAAGGATTATAACACTAGGTATCAGCGAAAAGATCTGCCTTGACAGGCCAAGAAGTCCGGCCTGAAAGGGCTTACCGGTACCTTGAAAAAGCCCGCCGGCAATTAATACCCATACATGGGGAGGAAGCACGACGCTCTGGCTACGGACTAAAATCACCCCTGCGTCTATCATAGCTAAGTCCCCGCTAAAAATACCGACAACCCGCCGGGCGAAGACCGCTAACAGGGCGCCCAGTACCGCGCTAATGACAAAGCCGATTGCCGAAGTATAAAAAAAGGCTTTTTTCACCCGCCCATACTTCCTGGCCCCCCAGCAGTACCCCGCAATGGGCTGGAAGCCCTGCCCAAAACCCATAATCGCCGCGGAGACTAAACGCATGCACTTGTTGGCTACCGCGACGGCCGCCAGGGCAATATCCCCAAAGCCCGCCGCCATATTGTTGATGACAATGGTTGACAGGGTCATCATGCTGGTCCGCATCCCCACCGGTATGCCCATGCGGGCAATTTCGCCATAGAGGTCCTTCCGGGGGCTGAACAGCCGGAGGCTGATCGTGACCACCGTCCGCTGGCTGATAAAGGGAAAAAGGAGGATGCCGAAACTTATCACCTTGCTTATGCCCGTGGCGATAGCTGCCCCGGAAACTCCCCAATTAAAGGCGGTGATCAGCAGGGGGTCCAGAAAGAGGTTGATGACACAGCCGGAAACAGAGCCGCACATGGCAAAGGCGGTGCTCCCCTCCCCCCGCAAGGTCTGGGACAAGCAGACCGTCCCCGCGGTAAAGGGCGCGAAAAGCAGGGTCCATCGGCCGTAGGCCATGGAATAGGGCTTGGCGCTTTCTGTAGCCCCCAGAAAGGTCATCAAGGGTGAAAGGAAAATGTAACCCAGGACCGAGATGCCGGCGATAAACCCCATGGCGGTAAAGATCGTGGTAGACGCCGCCCGGGAAGCCTCCTGGTCCTTCCCCGCCCCCAAAAGCCGCGAAATATAGCTGGCCGCCCCCATGCCGAAGGCCAAAGCCAAGGCACGGATGATGTGCATGGTCGAATCGTTGATCCCCACCGCGGCGGTGGCCGCCGGTCCCAACTGGCTGACAAAGTAGGTATCGGCAATGTTGTATAAGGCGTCTATCAGCATGGTAACAACCTGGGGGAAGGCTATTACCGGAATAATCCGCAAAAGGTTCCCCTCAAGCATCAGCCTGCGCCGTTCCTCGGTTCTCTGTTGTCTTTTTTCGTCCATGACATTTTCTCTTAATAATTGCTGATTACAACAATTGATATTAGCAACTAATTACGGCAATGTCAACGGCGCTTTAACATCCTGCTTTATAAACAGTATTGGAGAGAAATTATTAAAATCCTGGCAAAGGGACGCGGTATTTAATCCAGAAATTCCTCATTGAGGGTAATACCGAAGGCGGCGGCTAAATCGCGCAGATTGCCGTCGGAAATGGTTTGGCGTATCCTCTGGCCGCTGCCAAGGATTCTCAGATAAATATCCGCGGCCTTTTCAATGGTGTGCATAAGGCCGAAGCTCAGGTCAAAATCCGGACCCGCGCAAAATATGCCGTGGTGGGCCCAAATTACGGCGTCGTATAATTTCATAAGCTCCGCGCTGGCTTTTGCGATTTCCGTGCCGCCGGGAACCATCCAGTCCACGACCCCGACGCCCTGGGGAAACACAACCGGACATTCGGTGGCGCTTTGCCAAAGAGCGCGGGTAAAATCCCGGGCGGAGAGGGGCAAAATATAGGTCAGCGCGATAACAGCCGGCGTGTGGGCATGGTAAATCACCCGGGACTGGCCCTTTGTGGCGGCGGTACGGACGCTGTGGTTTAGGAAATGGGTGGGCAGTTCACTGGTCGGGCGGCCGCCCTGTTCAAGCCCCCACAGGATCCTCCAGGCATCGGCGGCCTTATTTATCTCAACAATACAAAGGTTATCCTCCGGCGCGATATCGGCGTTGCGCAAAAATTTTCCGCTTCCGGTGGCGATAAAATACGCCCCGCTAAGATTTTCCGCGGTCACCCCCATGGGAACCCAGCCGCGGTCCCGGCGGAAAAAGGGCTCGAATTGGGCTATTTCACTATCCCGGAGCCGGTAGGTCAGATTGCCGCCGTTACGTTCATGCCAGCCCTGCTGCCATCCGTCGTTACACATGCGGATAAAACTCCGCATTACCTCAAAATCCCGGATACCGGCCATATTTACCCCCTTTTGAGTAATACTTCCTGTTCATAGCGGATAAGTTCCTGAAACCAGGCTTCCCCGGCCGGAACCCCCTCTTTTTCGCACCAGTAATCCCAAATGTCGCCAAAGGGATAGGTTTTTAATTCCTCCCGGAGCATCAAAAGCTCCGTAAACCGGTTTGTATCCTGTAATTCTTTTAACCGGCCATAGGGTTCCAGGAGGGCGTAAAGCAGGGCCTTTTGCATATTCCGGGTTCCGATTACCCAGGCGGCGATGCGGTTAATCGAAGCGTCAAAAAAATCCAGCCCGATCAAGACCCGGTCCAGGGCGTCATTCCGCACTATCTCCCGGGCAATTTCCCTGAGCTCGTCGTCCAAAAGGACCACATGATCAGAATCCCAGCGTACCGGGCGGGTTACATGGAGGGGCAGTTTGTCAAAAAAGGCAAGCATACTCGGTATTTTATCGCTTACCAGCTCCGTGGGATGGTAATGACCGTTATCCAGAAGATTATAAACCCCGGGATGCCGGGCCGCGTAGTTTAAATAAAATTCGCTGGATCCCGCCGTATACGCTTCAAGCCCGATGCCAAATACTTTGCTTTCTACAGAATCGATAACCCCCTCAAACTGCTCGCTAAATATTTCATCCAGGCTTCTTTTCAAACGAAGCCGGGGCCCCAGCCGGTCCGCGGGAATGTCTTTGTAACCGTCGGGGATCCAAATATTGTGCAGCACCGGGGAGCCCAGGGCTCCGGCTATCTCCGCGGCAATTCTGCGGCAGGCCCTGCCGTGGCGCACCCAAAAGGAACGGACCTCCTCATCGGGGCTGGAAAGGGTAAGGCCGTCCCTCACCATGGGATGGCTGAAAAAGGTGGGATTAAAATCTATGCCCAGGGCGTTTTTTTTCGCGAAATCCACCCAGGGCCTGAAATGTTCTCCCCGCAACTGGTCCCGGTCAACCCGCCCCCCCTTAAAAACCGCGTAACTCGCGTGGAGATTAATCCGTTTTTTCCCGCCGATAAGGGAAAGCGCCTTTTCAAAATCGGCCATTAATTCCTCAGGATTCCGGGCCCTCCCCGGGTAATTTCCCGTGGCCTGAATGCCGCCGGAAAGGGCTTCCCCTAGGCCTTCAAAGCCCCTTACGTCATCGCCCTGCCAGCAGTGCATGCTGAGGGCCTTGGCGGAAAGGGCGGCCAGCGCCCCCTCCACGTCAACGCCTAAAGCCCGGTATTTTTCCTTTGCCGATTCGTACCTTTCCACTTAGGACCCTCCTCTTCCATTTCTAAACTTGACCCACAATTCAGGCGCTAAATTTGACCCGCTTGACTTGAATAAGCCCGCGGGGGAGGGGAAAAGGCCGGGAAAACAGGGACCTGCAAGCAGGTCCACGGAATTCTCCGCCGGAGCGTATCGAAGATAGCAGAGGCGGGCTCTACAAGCGTTTTTCCCGGCCTTTTCCCCTCCCCCGCGGGAATTATACAGAATTTTGCGGGTCAAGTTTAGCTCCATTTTAGGGAACATATTCAACAATATCAAAACTCAAAGCCACCGCTTCCCTCGCCTCGGCGGCGTCTCTGAATTCCCCGGCGGCAATCATCTGGGCCAGAAGATTGCCCGCCGCCGTACCCTCTTCAGGCCCCGCGAAAACAGGAATCCCCGCCGCCGCCGCGGTCAGGGAATTGAGATACCGGTCCCGGCTTCCCCCTCCCACCACGCGGACGGCGGCATAATCCTTTCCGGTAATTGCCGAAAGCTGCCTGATCGAATCGGCGTAGCAAGCGGCAAGGCCGGCATAAACACAGCGGGCCAGTTCTCCGGGAGTTTGGGGCACGGGCTGCCCGGTCCCGGAGCAAAAATCCCGCACCGCGCCGGTCATGCTTTCGGGAGCCAAAAAAACTTCATCCCCCGCATCCACCACGGAAGCAAAACTCCCCGCTTCCCGGGCGGCGGCCTCAAGGCCCGCGTAGGAATAGGCGTCCCCCAGTTCGCGCTTAATGGACTGGATTATCCACAGGCCCATAATGTTTTTTAAGAACCGGTTAGACCCGCCATACCCCCCCTCGTTAGTAAAATTAGCCTCCCGGGCCGCGGGGGTGATAAGCGGCGCCGCCGTTTCCACCCCGAGGAGACTCCAGGTCCCGCTGGACAGGCAGACCGAAGAACCGTCCCGGGCGGGAACCGCCAGGAAGGCGCTTGCCGTATCATGGGTCGCCGGGAGCATTACGGAACAATCAAATCCGGCCTCTTCCCGGACCTGGGGAAGAAACCTTCCTGCCGGCGTCCCGGGCCCGGACAGTTCGCCGAAAAGCCGGGACGGAAGAGCCAGGGTGTCAATGAGGGGATAATTCCAGCCGCCCCCGCCCGCCCGGACAAGGGCGGTGGTGGTGGCGTTAGTGTATTCCTGCTTTTTTACGCCGGAAAGCAGATAATGAAAATAATCGGGCATCATGAGGAAATTCCGGGCCCTTTCCAGGTAATCGGGATTTTGTTTTTTAAGGGCCATCAACTGATAAATAGTATTAAAGGCCTGTTTCTGTATTCCTGACTGGGCATAAAGTTCCGAAAAGGGCAGGCTCCGCTCCAGTTCCTCAGCCATGCCCCTGACCCGGCCGTCCCGGTAAGACAGGGCGTCGCCGATTCTTTCGCCCCGGGAATCAAGCAGGACAAAATCAACCCCCCAGGTGTCAATGCCCATGGTATCCGGTATTTTTCCCCGGGATTTACAGGCCCGGAGGCCGGCGAGGATATGGCGGAAAAGCCCCTCCGCATCCCAGCACAGGCGCCCGTCCCGGGTGAAGGGCCTGTTCTCAAAGCGGTAGGCTTCCTCCGTCCTGATTTTTCCCTCTTCGACCCAGCCAAGCATATGCCGCCCGCCGGACGCGCCGATATCAACAGCCAAAAAATAAGCCATATTCCCTCTTTCCGCCGGATAAATCAGGCCGGCCCTCTATTATTGATTAAATTCACATCAAAATCAACAAGGTTAAAACAGGCTGCAAGCCATTCCAAATTTAACTATTCAAAACCCGAAAAGAGACCTGATGCCTTATCGAGGAACCCGCCTTTACTTTTAACTTAACCCCCAAAGGAAAACCCTGTGATAACAGAGCCGGAACCAGAAAGCTCTTCCCCTTCAAGGGTCCTGCCTTTACCGCCTAAACCTCCCCGAACGGAACAATAAGGCCGGGCGGGCGGGCAAAATTCCCCAGGGGGGCACTGAGGACCCTGTGGGTCCTATACCGAAGCTTTGCATCATCCGGCCCTCTCGGGAGCAAGCCAAAGCCTCCTCGTGCAAAGCAAGCGTGACCCCCTGGGGAAAATTTTGCCCCCCAGCCGGTAATTTTTGTTACGCTTCAATATTTGGCGATAAAAGTAAATGCAGGAGCCCTGTATGCCTATTGACATTCCCTTCTCCTGTATGGCAATATCTTCTATCTGTCTGTATTTTT
>JAITRD010000232.1 GCA_031288575.1 Treponema sp.
GACCGGTATGAAGCGGTGGCAAAAATAGAACGCTACTTCCGGTATGCCCAATCTTTGAACTTTTATCCGCTTTCCATGGGGCGGGCCGTCACTTTGGTTAATGCCTATCTTTCCCAGTCCTTGTCGGTGGTGGAAGAGGAGCGGAACCGCCGGGAGAAAGCGTCGCGCCTGGCCCGGGTCCGGGAATTGCAGCAGGTACGCCAAACGGAACGGGAAGGTTCTGCCCGGCAGAAACCCCCCGCTCCTTCATCACAAAGCGCTCCCTCATCGCAAACCGCTCCTTCATCACAAAGCGCCCTGTTCAATACGGCGTCAATTGCGTTTTCTCCGGCGGATCTGGCCCGGATTGAGATTCCCCGGAACCTGCCGCAAATCGAGGATCAGACCCTGGCCTACTGCGTAAGATACTGGAACCTGGTAAATGACGCGGTCTTTGAACGGATCATCTTCCTGTATTCCCGGAAATACGGCACAAAAAATTACGATATTTTTCTAACCATCCGCCGGGGCCGGGTGAACAATCACCGGGACGATGAAATCCTGGCTGCGGTTATGTCCCTCCTGGTCAGGGGGTACTATTATTCCGTCAGGGGGGACAGGTATCTCCAGCGGCAATGGAATGTCATTAAATCTTCCCTGGAACAAACCCGGGCAGCCTCCGCGCCGCCCGAAACAAAGGCGGAACAAAGTTCCGGCACGGTTAAAGCTCCGGCGGCTCAGGTTTCGGAGGCTCCGGCGGCAAGGGCCCGGGCTTCAGCCGCCCGGGCCCGGGTTAAAACGGCCAAAAATACCGTCTCCCGCAAAAAAAGTCCCGCCCGGAAAAAAGATACTCCTGAAGATTCTTTAAATAAAAACAAAAAGGCCCTTCCCGCGGATACGGATAAACCGGAAGATGCATCCCCGGAGGCCGCAAATAAAAGGACAAATTCGATGAATCAAAAAACCCGGGTAGCCATTGCTACCCTTTCCCCGTCGGCAAAAATAAAATCCCGCCCGCCAAGGGTCATAACCCCGGATATTGCCGAAGGCTCCGTATCGGACCGGCTCCGGCAGCTTTCGGGCCGTTCCTACGATCTCTACCAGGATCGTTTTCTCACCCATGTCCGCCCGGCGATTAGAAAAATCCTGAATGCCGGAAGGGGGCTCTTTTTTAAAGTTCCCGAGGAAGCGGAGGATCTGATCTATAATTTCCTTAAAGAACATTACGCGGATCCCTATATGAACTGGAAGGATAGCGAGGAACGGAAGGCCCTTGCCGCCATGGGTTTTGAGCTGGAATCCTTAACCCCCATTATTGACGACTGTTACCGCTGGCTTTAGGAGCCGCCGCAAAGGGGAAATATAATCCCTAAAGTTTCACCCGGCCGCGGAAGCTTCGGGAAAGGGTCAGCCGGTCGGCGTATTCCAGGTCTCCCCCCACGGGGAGGCCCGAAGCAAGGCGGGTTACCTCGGCCCCTGTATCTTTCAGGAGTTTTTGCAGGTAAAGGGCGGTGGTATCCCCCTCCACGGTAGGATTGACCGCGAGGATCACCTCCCGGATCTTGTCCTGGCGGACCCGGTTGAGCAACTGGCCTATGGCAAGGTCTCCGGGGTTCAGCCCTTCCAGGGGAGCAATAAGGCCCCCGAGGACATGAAAACGGCCCCGGAACTCCCGGGATTCTTCAATCACCCGCACATCCTGGGCCCGTTCCACCACGCAGATAAGGGAACTGTCCCGGCCGGGATCGGCGCAGATGGGGCAGGGATCGGTTTCGGTAAAACTGCCGCAGCGGGAACAGCGTCTGATCGCCCCGTGGAGGGCCAAAAGCTGTTCCGCTAAAACCCGGGCATAAGCGGGATCCCCGTCGAGGATATGGTAGGCTAAACGGCCGGCGCTTTTTTTACCGATCCCCGGCAGTTTGGCAAAAAGGGCCACAAGCCGGTCCAGGGTATTAAGATCGGTCATGGGACCCCCGGAAAACCGAAGCCGGAAATTCCGGGTATCCCCAGGCTGCCCGCCATGGCGCCCATCTCCCCGTTGATCCGTTCCCGGATTTTTTCCATGGCGTCGGTAAAGGCCGCGATGATCAAATCCTGGAGCATTTCCACGTCCTCAGGATCCACAAGCTCCGGGATCAGGCGGAGCGCTACTATTTCTATCCGGCCGTTCAGCTCCAGTTCCACCATGCCGCCCCCGGCAGAACCGGTTGCCCTGATGGTTCCCAGTTTTGCCTGGAAAGCGGTCATTTGTTCCTGGATTTTCTGAGCGTTTTTTAGGATATCAAAGGGATTCATGTTCATCATTTACTCCGTTTCGGGCAGCCCTCCGTGACGGCCTCAAAGCGCCCTATTTATTTTTGACGACCGTTCCCGGGAATACCCGAAGGACCAGCTCGGCCTGCGGGGAAAGTTCCGCCGGAACGGGCTCCCGCGGCGGCGAGGGAGGGGAGTCTTCCGCAAAATTCGCCGCTTCCGGCGCCGCATTCCCCGTAAGAGTCCCCTTTACCGGGGAAAGGCCCCTTTCCGGCGCAGCCCCGGGATCCTCAAAGCCCCCGGCCCCGGCATCTTCCTCCGCGGAAACCAGGCCGGATTCCCGGGCCGCGATATACCGTTTAAATTCCTCGGTCAGGGAACCGGCTTCGGAACGGGCTCCCGCGGCGGGAATGCCGGCCGGCTCCTCCCGCGTTCCGGCCCCCGCAAATTCGGGGAACGGCGGCGGGGTGCCCTCGTTTGTTTTTAAATCAGCCGGAACCCCCTGGGGCTCCGGCATTGATAAAGGGCGGCCTATCCCTCCCTTAATCGCGTCCTGGGCCCGGATAAGGGCCTTCCGAAGTTCCGGGGGAGAAATCCACTGATCCAGCCAGACCAGTTTGGAAACCACCGTTTCAAGTTCAAACCGGGCGGAAAGGGAGTACCGGATATCCCGGTGGAGGTTAAGCAATAGTTCCAGGGCGTGTTCCGCCTGGATTGGATCCAGGGCTTCTAAAACCTTGGGGGAAAAACGTTCCGGGCTATAGCCTAAAAGGGATTCCCGGGTAATGCCCGCCTTTAATAGAAGCAGGCTATGATAATACCCCGCCAGATCAACGACAAATTGTTCAATGGCAACCCCGGCTTCCAGAATTTCATCAATGAGGGCAAAGGCGGCGGCGGTATCATGGGCGGCGCAGACCTCCGCCAGGGCATTGAGCTGGTCCTGCCCTACCAGGCCCAGTTTTTCCCGGATCAGGGCTGAACGGATATGGCCGCCGGAAAAGGATACGACCTGATCAAAAAGGGTATAGGCATCCCGGAGGCTGCCGGTTGATTCCTTGGCTATCCAAAAAAGCGCATCCTCCTCGGCCTCTATCTTCATTTCCGCGCAGGTATCCCGGAGGATGCCCTGGATAGTTTCAAGGGGGATGAGCCTGAAATTAAACTGCTGGCAACGGCTTTTAATGGTAGCCGGCACCTTGTGGAGTTCCGTGGTGGCAAAGATAAAAATAATATACGGCGGCGGCTCTTCAATCGTTTTAAGGAGGGCGTTAAAGGCGCTGCCGGAGAGCATGTGAACCTCATCAATAATATATATTTTATAGCGCCCTGAATTGGGGGGAAAAAGGATCTCATCCTTGATTTGGCGTATGTCGTTAACCGAGGTATTGGAGGCCCCGTCGATCTCAATCACATCCATGCTTACGCCCCGGCTTATCTCGATACAATTGGAGCATACCCCGCAGGGGGTTGGGGAGGATCCCTTTTCACAATTCAGGGATCTGGCGAGGATCCGGGCGGCGCTGGTCTTGCCGCAGCCCCGGGGCCCGGAAAAAAGATAAGCGTGGGCAATTTGCCCGGTTTTCATTGAGTTGCTTAGGGTTGCGGTTACAAAATCCTGACCCACTAGTTCATTAAAAGTTTTCGGGCGCCGCCTCGTGGCGGTTACTTCATAGGCCATAATCTTAGTATACGCGGAACGAAGGACAAAAAAAACCCCGTAACCAGGACGGATTTAACTCCGATGCCACGGCGCGATAAACAATCGCTTACCGTTGCTTCCTTCCGGACCTGGCGGGGTTGGGCGGCGTCTATCCGCATGGTTCCTGGCTGCGGGGTATTACGGAGAGAGAGGGATTTGAACCCTCGGTACCCTTGCGGGGTACACACGACTTCCAATCGTGCACCTTCGGCCGCTCGGTCATCTCTCCAAAAAACTTTTTCCTGGGGTCTTTACAAAATCCGGTTGATCCCCCCGTTACCAGCCGGAAAAGCCATAACGGAGAGAGAGGGATTCGAACCCTCGGAGCCCTGACGGGCTCAACGGTTTTCGAGACCGTCCGATTCAACCGCTCTCGCATCTCTCCAGGCCAATATAAACCAATGGCATACATTGGCTAAGTTTACCTAAGGCAAAGAGGATTCGCCTTCCGCTCGCAAACTCCTGTTTGCTCCCTCTAGGCCGGGGTTTTGTCCTTCCGCGCACGTCCCTGTGCGCTCTTCCTTCCTTTGGTCGGCGGACAAAACCCTTCGAATCCTCTAGTCTTCTTCACGGCGCATTAAATCTTTTCGCTTTAATGCTGCCCTTTTCTGAGGCTGAGAGGATTCGCCTTCCGTTCGCAAACTTCCTGTTTGCTCCCTCCAGGCCGGGGTTTTGTCCTTCCGCGCACATCCCTGTGCGCTTTTCCTCCCTTTGGTCGGCGGACAAAACCCTTCGAATCCTCTAATCTTCTTCAAAGCGCATTAAATCTTTTCGCTTTAATGCTGCCCTTTTCTGAGGCTGAGAGGATTCGAACCTCCGACCGTCAGATCCGCAATCTGAAGCTCTATCCAGCTGAGCTACAACCTCTTGTCTTTCCGGAGCAGGGGGGATTCGGCTTCCGCATACCGGCGTCCTGCCGCTATGCTCCAGCCCGCCTCCGCGCTCCCCGGCGCGTCCTGCACCGGCCGTTCCGGTCAAGGCATTCGCCTTGGCCTTTTTTAACAGAGCGCTCCGGTTCGAATCCC
>JAITRD010000263.1 GCA_031288575.1 Treponema sp.
ATCGCGTTCATCGGGGTCCTGATTTCGTGGGACATCACCGCGAGGAAATCGGACTTGGCGTTATTGGCCGCCTCGGCCCGCTCCTTTTCCCGGAGAAAATCAGTAAAATCTATAAATACCGCTAATACCCCCGCGGTAATCCCCGCGTCCGCGCCCCGGGAACTGCCGATGCTGGTGAGTTCAATGGAATAATACCGGTCCTGCCCGGTCCGGCCAAAATCGATCCACTGATTGAGCATTCGTGTTTTTTTGGTGGAAACCACCGTGTCAAGGGCGCTTTCAAGGGCCGCAAGGGCATCGGCGTCAAGGCAGGGGGAAAAAAGTTCCCTGCCGGTCCGGTTTTTAATAATGTCAAAATTGTGGACCCCGGTAAGGGTTAAAAACATTTTGGTACTCAAAACCAAACGCCGGTCATTATCAAAAAGAAGAATAATATTGGGACAGCTTTCGAGGAGCATATCCGTATAAGCTTTCTGTTTCGCGTTAGCCGCGGACAGTACCCCTTGCAGGGTCTCTTTGGCTTCCACGGTTTTACTGACCTTGTCAAGAAAACTCTTGGTTAGCCGGAGTTCCCGGGCTAATTTGACATTCTCCATCCGTAACTGTTTTAGCTCTTCCTCCAGTACAACCCTTCGGTCATCAGCGGATGACACAAAAGCCCCCCCTATAACACACAGAGGATAAAGGTGTTATTATGGAAACGGTTGATTGCGGCGGCTTCGTTAATTTGGGTGGGACAAATTTCGCCCCCCGAATAGGCAATCAGGAAGGGCGCTTTTCCGGCAATTTCTTTCCGGATAAGATCCAGTTCGCCATAAAGATCGCTTCCCAGGGTCATGCTCCGGGATATACAGGAGTATCCGATTAAAACCGAAGGATGAGGGGTTTCCTCCAGAGCCTTTTTAATGAGTTTCTTCGAGGTTAAAAGCACATCGTTTTTGTCGAAAACTCCTATGTAGAGGGTTGAGCCCTGGGGCATTTCCCCGGCGCAGATGGCGTGTTTCTGTTCATTAAGGCTGATAAAAACCTTGGACACCATGGGGGTCCCGTCCCCGTAGTCCAGCATAAAAGGCAGGGAGCTCATGGCGTAACTGGTCTCGCTGGCCTTGGTAAGCCCGAGGTCCTCAAAAAATTCTACCACCGGCCGGCCGTTTACCTCTTTAAGGATATGCCCCTCCGAGGACGTGATCAGCGCCGCCCGGTCAGATATTTTGTTTTCCGAAATAGTCGCCAGATAAAACCGGGGATTTATATCGCCGTAACAGAGGATAAAGGCCATCCTGTCCCGGTAATGGGCTCCCTCATAGAGCACATAACATTCCCGGAAATCCGCGGTATCGTCCACCGCCAGGGTCCCGAAGGAGGGAACGCCCCCGGAAATCTCAGAGATAATCCGGATATACTCATCCCCGGAATTTTCCGGCATAAAGGGGGCATAGGCAAAGATGAGGGAGGGCTTCTTATCCTCCGCCAGGGCTTCATAGGCCGCCGCGATCTGTTTCCCCGGCTCATTTTTCAGGGAAGGGGTGAGGCCGGTTTTAAACCGCAACTCGTCGCTGGTTAAAACCAAAAGGGCCAAAAACAGGGTTCCCCGGTTCTCGTTAACCGCTTGGGCCGAAGAAATAGTCCCCAGGACAGTAAAAGGAAGGGCTTCGCATACCGCCTTAGTGGTACCGGACAGGACAAATTCGTAGTGGCAGGCGATAATTCCCACCGTATTGGCGCGAAGCCCCGGACTTTTTTCAAGCTGGGCCTTTATTTCAGCCGCCGCCCCCTGGGGATCGTCAATATTTTCCGTAAAAACCGTAAAACTATGGATCATATTTTCCTCGTAATTATTAAAGTATACTACCCGTACCTTCTCTTTCCAAGCCCCCGGCGGGTTTGGGCTTTAATTACCGGCTGGCGGCAGTGATAATCAAGTCCAGATCGTCAGGCCGTTCCTTGGCGGGGAGGCTAATCGCTTATTCCGGCGTCCAGCAATTCCAAAAAACCGGGATAGGTTACGGCGGCGCTTTCGGCGTCCTTTATTTCAAGGGGCCCCGAGGCGCCCAGGGCCGCCGCCGCGAGGGCCATCACGATCCGGTGGTCCCCGTGGCCGTCCGCCGCGCCGCCCCGAATGGCCGGGCCCGGGCGGTCCCCGGCTCCGTGGATGATAAGCCCGTCGGGGCGTTCCTCGGTTTTTATTCCCCGTTTGCCCAGTTCCTCCGCCATCACCGCGATACGGTCGGTTTCCTTGATCCGAGCGTGGGCAACATTGACCAGGGCGGTTTTTCCCCGGGCAAAGGCGGCGGTAACCGCCATGGCGGGCAGCAGATCCGGGGTGGCGTTGAGGTCGAATTCCCCCCCCGTCAAAGGACCCTTCCGGGAAAGGGTCAGCCGCCATTCCGGCGGCCCGGCCGCCCCGGGAACCGCAGGGGGAGCCGATTTTTCCCAGGATACTTCGCAGCCCATCCGGGCCAGCATATCAAAAAAGGCCTTATCCCCCTGGGGATCGTCCCTTTCCAGGCCCAGGAGGGTTAGGGTTCCCCCGGAAATTGCCCCGGCGCAGGCGGGAAAAGCGGCGGAAGAAAAATCCCCCGGCACCGGGCCGTTCATGGGCTTATAAACCGCCCCGCCGGGGATACGGAATTGGGAAAAGTCCGCCGCAGCCTCATAGGGGATGCCCTGGGCATCCAGGTAGGAGAGGGTCAGTTCCACATAGGGCCTTTCGTTGAGGAGGGGAACCTCGATTTCCGTAAGGGTTCCCGCCGGGGCCAGGGGCGCCGCCAGGAGCAGCGCCGAAAGATACTGGCTGGTGGGACAGGGAAGGCGCACCCGGCCGCCCTTCCAGGGGCCCTGGAGGGTGATGGGCGCGCAGCCCCCCGGGGCGGAACTGACCCGGACGCCCAGGCCGGAGAGGGCGTCCAAAAGGGGGGCGGCGCTGCGCCGCCGGATCTGCTCATCCCCGGTAAAGCCTACGGGCCCGCTCCCCAGGGCGGCAAAGGCAAGGGCCAGGAAAAGGGTGGTGCCCGAATTGCCCACATCCAGGAGGGGCAGACCGGAAGAAGCCGGGGAAGGAGGGGCGGCAAAGGCGGAGGAACCGCCGGTACCCCGCAGGGTCCAGCAAACAAGCCGGTTCCCCCGGGCATCCGGCGGGTTGGGGTTTTGGGTATCGGCGCTCCGGTATTCTTCGGCAGCCGCCCCCAGGGCCCGGCAAACCGCCAGGCAGGAACGGGCGTCCAGAGAATCCAGGGGATACCTTATCTCCGAAACTTCCCGGGTAAAGGCGGCCATAAGGAGCCGCCTGACGGTATGGGACTTGGAAGCCGGGGAACGGACCGTCCCGGCAAAGACATGGGGGGTAATCAGGGCACGCATAAAATCAGAATATCACAAAAGCCTGGAAAAGTACCCAGGGCCCTGCATTTACTTTTATAACCAACTGTTGAAGCGTAACAAAAATAACCGTCTGGGAGGGCAAGATTCCCATGGGGGTCACGCTTGCTTTGCACGAGGAGGTTTTATCGTTGTGCTTGAGGATCGGATGGTGCAAAGCTTCGGTCAAAGGAC
>JAITRD010000270.1 GCA_031288575.1 Treponema sp.
ACCCCGGCCCCGCCGTCCCGGAAGTCGGACCGGTCGTCCGGGGCATTGGCGAGCCCCCGGGCCACCAGGTATTCGGCGGAGACCGAGCCGTCCCGCAGGATGTTTTTTGCTAAAGCCTCCCGGTCCACCGAAAGGGCCAGGGCCCGGCGCAGGCTGATATTGGCCAAGTACCGGTTATCCTTCTGATTGGGGGTCAGGTAATACACGTACCCTCCCAGGTGGGACTGAAATTCGGGATCCTCCTTGTAGATATCGATCTGTTCCCCGGAAAGGCGGGGAACCTGGTCGACGATCCCCGTTTGATAGGCCAGGGCCGCCTGCTGGAGATCCTTGATGGTCTGGAAGCGGATGCCCTCCAGCTTAACTTCCCCGGCCCGGTAGTAGTTGGGGTTCTTCACCACCTCCACCACCTCGGCGTTGGGTTCGTAGGTTTTAAGAATGAATGGACCGTTGGACAATACCCCCTCAGGGGAAGCGGCGAATTTGGCGCCCAGGGCTTCCACGAAGGATTTTTTTAAGGGGTAGAAGGGAACGAACGCGAAGAGGCTGTCCGCGAAGGCCACCGGGACATCCTGGGTGACCACCAGGGTTTTATCGTCCAGGGCCTTAACCCCCAATTCGGTTACGGGTTTCTTGCCGTCGATAACGGCTTCGGCGTTGGCGATCCCCGCGGTAATAAGGAGCCGCCGGTAGTCGGCGGCAATGGCGGGATCTCCCAGGCGCTGCCAGGAGTAGACAAAGTCATGGGCGGTCACCTTGGAACCGTCGGCCCAGAGGGTGTCCTTGAGCTTGAAGGTCAGGGTAAGCCCGTCCGCGCTTTTGGCAGCCGATTCCACCAGCCCGGGCTGGATGGAACCGTCGGCTTCCAGGTAATAGAGGCCCTCCCCCAAGGTACGCATCACGGTGAGGGCGTTTCCTTCCTGGGTTCCCTGGTAGTCTACCGTGCTTATAGATACGTCGATCTGCACGTTAAGGATCCTGCTTTCCCCGGAGGGGGAACGCGGGGCGGGGCTCTCCTCCTTTCCGCCGCCGGCAAAAAGCGCCCCCCCTGTTAGCAATGCCATCAAAACCGCGGGTAAAACCCGTTTTGATATTTTCATTCTTTACCTCCCTGTTTTTCCAAAAAAGCTTGCCGGTTTTTTAATAACATACTAAATACATCGTTTTAATATATTATTAAAACCATCAAATTAATAGGAATTTATAAAGGATAAATTATTTTGTCAAGGGATTTTTCTCGAATTTCAGCAATACCAAATTTAATTATTCTAAAACGGAAAAGAGGCCTGATACCGCTATCGGGGTTCCCGCATTTCCTTTTTTTGCCCCGGGTTCATTCAACCGGGAGGGCGTCCGCTTTTTCCCCGGAAATAAGGCCCGGCCCCCCCTGCCCGGGCGATGCGGGTTAGGGCTTCGATTTGTTCCGGTTTTGTTTCTTCCTCATTATTCCAAACCGGGTCCAGGCAGTTTCCCGGCCGGAAGGGCCTGAAATACCAGGGGCTGCCCGCGGCCAGGGGGATGAGGCCGGCGATATCGTCTTTGGTAAAAAAGCCGTTCGGGAAAACCAGGGTACGGAACTCGTGGGGAACGCCGGAAACCCGGATGAGGGCGGCGCTTTTTTTCAGGGCCTCCCCGGGTTTTTCCAAGGCCCGGATATTATTCCGGTCTCCCGGTTCCCCGGCGGCGTCCGGCCCCGCGGAGCCGGATGCCCCCTGGGGAGGTAAAAGTTCCCCGTAACGCCGGGGGGATAACTTGAGATCCAGGGCGATATAATCGGGCCGGGTTTTTTCATCCCCTAAAAGGCCGGCCAAAACCTTCGGCGCCATGCCGTTGGTGTCGAGTTTTACCTTCAGCCCCAGATCCTTAATCCGGCGGATTAGGGGGGCCAAGCCTCCGGCGAGGGTGGGTTCCCCGCCGCTCAAAACCACCCCCCCCAGCACGGCCCGGCGCTTTTGGATCCGGGCGAAGGCGGCTTCCCGGTTAATAAAAAAACCGGGCTCCCCCTCCGGAGGAGACCCCCCCGGGAGGAGTTCCCGGTTTTGGCACCAGGGGCACCGGAGATTGCAGCCGGGGAAGAAAAACACCGCCGCGATTTCCCCCGGGTAATCTACCAGGCTTGTTTTCCGTAAATGGATATCCATGAACTTTTCCGTCCCCGGTTCAGGGGCTAAACTTGACCCACAAAATTCTGTGTAATTCCGCATGGGAAGGGAAAATGCCGGGAAAAACGATTGTAGAATCCGCCTCCGCTATCTTCGATACGCTCCGGCGGGGAATTCCGTGGACCTGCTTGCAGGTCCCTATTTTTCCCGGCCTTTCCTCTTCCCATGCGGGCCTACTCAAGCAAAGTGGGGCAACTTTAGCTTAAAAGGGGGATAACAGCCTCCGAGGTAATAAATTTACCGCCTAAATTGTGGATCAAGTTTAGTTCAGGCGGAGGGGAAGCCGCCCGGCTTCCCTGTCAGGACACCGCCTCGACCGGAAGCGCCTCCTCCGGGACCGCCCGCGGCTTGCCGAAGGCGGCAATGGAAGGGCCGTCCAGGGCCCGGCCTAATTCGGTCCCGTCCCGGTCCAGGAGGATTGCCGTGGGGGTGGACATCACGTTCCGCCGCCTTGCCTCGGAAAAGCCCTCCTCCGTATCGGCGTTTACCAGATCAACCGGAATCCCCAGCCCTCCGGCGGCGGCCTTGGCGGCGGGGCAGGCCGGGCAGGCGGGACGGACAAAGAGGAGCAGCCGTTCCGCCCCCGCTTTTCCGGTGATTTTTGTCTCCCCCAGGACCTCTTCCGGAAGGGCAAAGAGCCGCCGTTCCCCGTATTCTTCCCGTTTTCCCCGGTTCCAGTTGCGTACCGACCGGTAATACCCCACAATACGGCTGTATACCTCCGCCGGCGTTCCCTCCGCCGAAGCGAGGGCCTCCCTCGCCGCCGCCAAATCCTTTTCAATGTCCTCAAGGTTTCTCAAAACATGCTCCTTTTATTTTTATTTGAGGCCGCTCCAAAACTTCAGTTTTTGGAATAAGCTCATTTATCATGCGCCGGTATTATCACGGCGCCAATTATCCCGCCGCGGTTAAAACCGCATCCCGTTCCTTTTCCAGCTCGGCGATCCGTTTACGGATTTCCCCTTCCTTTTCTTCCTTACACCGGGGGCAGGTAAAATGTTCCCCCCGCAGGTAGCCGTGGACCAGGCATACCGAAAAGGTGGGGGAGATGGTGTAATAGGGAATGCGGTAGTTATAGGCTATGGCCTTAACCAGATCCCGGCAGGCCCGCCAGTCTTCAATCGACTCACCCAGGAAGGTATGAAAAACGGTCCCCCCGGTATAGGCGGTCTGGAGTTCCTCCTGCAGATCCAGGGCGTCGAAGATATCCTCGGTCAGCATCACCGGAAGCTGGGTCGAATTGGTATAGTAGGGCTCTCCCGCCCCGTCCCCGGCCAAACCGCCACCACCGGCCAAATCGCCCCCGGCGGTAATGATCTTCGGGTACCGCTGCTTGTCGTGTTTTGCCAAACGGTAGGAGGTAGATTCCGCGGGGGTTGCCTCCAGGTTAAAAAGCTCCCCGGTCTCCTCCTGGAAATCCGCCAGGCGTTTTCGCATAAACCTCAGCACCTCCAGGGAAAAGGTTCTGCCCGGTTCCGATGCAATGGTAACTTCCATGCCCAGGAAATTTAAAAGGCATTCGTTCATACCCACCAGGCCGATGGTGCTAAAGTGGTTGTCCA
>JAITRD010000280.1 GCA_031288575.1 Treponema sp.
ATAAAATTGCACCCTAAAATAAGGAGGGAGACAAAGGCGGAGCTTTCCAAAAGCATCTGGGCTTCAAATTGGGGGATCATCAGGGAGACCGGTTTATTGGCTATGGTGTTTAAAAAGGATACCGCCGAAATGGTCATCATGGAATTGACAAAAAAATAGGAGAGCATTTCCAGGATGGTTTGTTTTGTCTGGGGAATAAGCACGTCCTTCAGGATAAAAAACCGGCCGACCCCCAGGGTAAGGCCCACGTCTTCCAGATTGGCGTTGAGTTTTCCCAGGGAATTATAGGCCATCAAATAAGGGGAAGCCAGAAAATGTACCGTATTAACCAGGATAAGCATGGCAAGGCTTCCGTAAATAAAGGAACCCTTAAAAAACAAAACATAGGAAATCCCCAGAACCATGCCGGGAATGGCCAGGGAAGTAATGGAAACAAGGTGCAAAACCTTGGAGGATTTTCCCGGTATCCGGGCGGTCATATAGGCGGTAATATACGAAAAAACCGTCCCCAGTACCGCAACCCCCAGGGCAATAATCAGGGAATTTTTTAAATATCTTCCGGCGCCCATTTCCATGGTCTTAATGACGTTGATAAAAGAAAAACCCATATCCACGGGATATTTTTCGATAAAGGTCAGGACCACAAAAACCAGGATGGGCAGGGCGATTAAAAAACAGATTAAAATACAATAGGCGGCGGCCAGGCCGTCCCGCAGGGGATTTTCCCTTTTGGCCTTTTCCTGGACCACAAAATTCTGATTCCCCCGGTCCTTGTTTATTAAATCAAAGACAAAGGCGATCACCGCGGGAATCAAAAGGAAGGATCCTAACACGCTGCCCCGGCTGAAATTGAGGAGCCCGATCACCTCCTGGTACATCAGCACCGGCAGGGTGGTAAACCGGCCCCCGATCATCAGGGGAACCCCATAATCGGTAAAAATAAGGGTAAAGGTAGCAAAGATCACCGATATGAGGGGTTTACGCAGGTAGGGAAAGGTAACGGAAAAAAACTGCGCCTTCCGGGGAATTCCCAAAACCGCGGCGGCTTCATAGGGGGAGCCGTCTTCGTATTTGAGGATATCCGCCAGCATAAGAAAGGCCACGGGAAAGGCATAAAAAACCGAACCCATCACAATCCCCTTAAAGCCGTACACGGAACCCCCAAGCCCCAGCAGGCGGGTGATAATGCCGTTGGAACCGAGGAGCAAAACCAGCCCCATCCCGTGGGAGATAGAAGGGATCAGCATGGGAAGGGTTACAAAAACGCTAAAGGCTTCCCGGAAAAACATATTGGTACGGACCACGCAGAGGGCAAAAATATAGGCGATCAGGATGGATATGACCGTGGCGGTCCCCGCCGCGGCAATCGAATGCCAAAGGGCCTCTTGAAACCGCGGCGACCCTATGATAGCCCCGATATCGGAGGCGGCCATGCTGATAAGCATATTCAAAAGGGGCAGCAGGATGGTTACCACTAAAAAAAGCCCCAGGAGTAATTTAACCGCCGTTGAGTGGCGGGCATATCCGGCGTCTATTCCGGCTTTGCCGGATTTCCCGGCATTGGGCATCATCATGAATGCCTTAGGTATTTTACCAGGGAATTTATTTTAAGCTCCAGGTTGTTTATAACAAATTCCCGGACAAAGGGGGTAGCCGGGTTTTGTATGATCCCCTCGGGGGTATCAAGCTGCTGAATGGTTCCGTGATCCATAACCATGATACGGTCCGAAAGGGCAAAGGCCTCTTCCTGATCGTGGGTAATATAGACCATGGTGGTATGAAATTGTTCCTGGATCTTTTTTAGCTCCCCCCGGAGGATGAGCCGGGTCGCCGCATCCAGGGCGGACATGGGTTCGTCAAAAAGGATAATTTCGGGGTTCATCGCCAAAGTCCGGGCAATGGCGACCCGCTGCTGCTGGCCGCCGGATAAGCGGTGGGGTTTTTTCCCGATATGTTTTGTCAGGCCCACCTGTTCGATGATATTTTCCGCGATAGTACGGGAGCGGGCCCGGAATTCCCTATTAAATCTCAGGGCATACTCCACATTCCCCAGGACCGTCATATTTTGAAAGAGGGCATAATTTTGAAAAACAATGCCCATATTCCGTTTTGAAGGCGGCAGCCCGCTTATGTCCCTGCCGTCCTTGAGAAGTATTCCCGACGTGGGAGGAAGAAGGCCGATGAGGATCCGCAGAATCGTGGTCTTCCCGCACCCCGAAGGCCCCAGGATGGAGAGAAACTCCCCCTCCTCCACGGTAAACCCAATCCGGTGCAGAACCTCCTGCTTGTTAAAAACCTTAACCAAATCCCGGACTTCGAGTTTAGCCATAGCCTTTGCCGCCTAATATTTCCATTTTTCCAAAAGCTGTTCCTTCCTCGCCAAATCCGTAACCCCGGCCATATCCGCATAGGGGATGTTCTTGGGGTAATTGGGAATGGTATTCACCTGATCTTTAAAAATCGCCTCCGGGCAGTAAAGTTCCTTGTCTTCCCTGACCAGGGTGGTAATGGCAAAGTCAAAAACTTCCTTAACCGCGGGCCGGGATTCCTTGCCCTTAATAATAGCCATCCCGGTGGTAATGCTGGGGGCCCCTTCGCTGAAAAACAGCATCTCCAGGGGAATACCCCGGCTGTTGACCGCCTGGGTCGCGGTAAGGGTCATGCCGAGGCCGATGGCAGCCTCCCCCTGGATCAGGGCGTTAACCGGCCCGGAACCGGAGGTGGTAAACTGCAAAATGTTCTCCGCCAAGGCGTCAAAGTAGGCAAAGGCCGCATCCTCCCCCCGGCTGTTGATCAGGCAGACTAAAAACATATACCCCGTGCCGGAGGTTTTGGGGTTGGGCATGGAAATAAGCCCCCGGTACCGGGGGTCGAGCAGATCCTCATAGGAAGCGGGAGCGGGAAGCCCCAGAGATTCCAGCTTGGCCCGGTTAATAACAACGGCCCCGGAGGATTTATCCCAGGGCAGATACCGGCGGTGACCGGGGATAAGCTCCGGAAGGAATTCCCCCGTATCATAGGAGGAAAGGTCCGCCAGCACATCCCTTACCCCCTCCAGATAGGCCGTTTCCAGATTGAGAATAATATCCGCCTCGGTGGAGACCCCCTCGGCTTTTATCTTGGCGGCGTGATTTCCCGTGGAAAGAACCTGGAGGGTAATGTCATATTGGGGAAATTTTTCTTTGAGCAGTTGCTGCATATGTTCGGTCCTGAAATCTTCGGTGCTGGTATAAATGATGACCCGGTTATCCTTTTGAGAAGCGCATCCGGTAAAAACCGCCGCAAGAAGGACGGCAACCAGCGGAATTATCCCCAAAAAACGGAATTTCCGCCCCCCCATGCCGGTTCTGCCGCCCCTTGTTTTGTTCAACATACGCCGTCCTTATAAAAGTCCGGGAACGGGAATTTTCGCGCAATCCCCGCTTTGCCCAGGAACCTGTCCCGCTTTCACCTTAACTGCGGAAGCTGTTTTTCACAAGACCGCCAGGGGGCATTTTATCCGGGAACCTCAAAAAACTTCAGTTTTTCGGGGGTTTTAGGGGCCAAATGGTGTACAGTATCGGAGCCCGGTGAATTTTGGTCACAGCCGGCAATAAGCAAGCCCGCTAAAGCCGCCAACAACGCCGACAGAAACC
>JAITRD010000284.1 GCA_031288575.1 Treponema sp.
GCCGCGGAGGTTCTTAATGCGGAGCTGGCGGGAATGGGGCCCGCAATTTCCGGCATTCCCGAACCGGATGAATACTCCCGGCCCAAGATGCTGCTCCACACCCTTTACAAGGTGCGCCAGGGGGATACCATTAGTGATATTGCCCGGAATCTTGGACTGAATCAGGATACCCTTATCTCCGTAAACAATATAAAAAACACCCGGCTCTTGCAGATAGGCCAGGTTCTTAAAGTCCCCAATCAGGACGGTATCCTGCATACTGTCAAAAAGGGAGATACCCTTTCCGCCGTCGCGGAAAAATACCAGGCCGATATTCCGGTTATTCAGACGGTAAATGAACTTTTTTCCGAAAATCTTAAGGCGGGGTCCGCCCTTTTTATTCCCGGCGCCCGGCTTGAGTGGGTGAACCTGCAAGAAATTAACGGGGACCTTTTTATTTGGCCCGTATCGGGGTATATTACTTCGCCCTATGGTTACCGGGCGAGCCCCTTTACCGGGGTCCGGCAGTTTCATACCGGCCTGGATATCGGCGCGGTGACGGGAACCGCCATCAAGGCGGCTATGTCCGGAAGGGTTACCACCGTCGGGTACAATGATTCCCTGGGAAATTATGTGGTGATTTCCCATCATTCCGGCTACCGGACCCTCTATGCCCACATGAGCCTGGTCCGGGTAAAGTCCGGGGCCTATGTAGGAACCGGGTCACGGATCGGCGACGTGGGCAGTACCGGCCTGAGCACGGGCCCCCACCTGCATTTTACGGTCTATAAAAACGGGGTTACCGTAAATCCCCGCAGTTTAGTCCGGTAGTTGAAAATCTTGCGGTTTTTGCCTGTCCTTTGTCTTTTTGCCCGGATTTGTTCGTTTTTTTTGTAAACAGCGCATTTTTTTCTATCTTTTTTTCCTTTTTTGCTTGACAAAAGTATCGATTTTTGTTAGAATTAGTCAATTCTAACATTTCCGGGAGGAATATTTTATGAAAAGAATGTTATTGGCGTTTTTTGTTTTGGCTTTCGTGTGCGGCTTTGCCGCGGCGGAAGGGATTGGTCTTGAGGCGGGGGCGGAGGTAGGCTTTAACGGGGTAAATGCAGAAGGCAGTTTTGTTTCCATTACCCCCTACGCCGCGTATGAAAACTCCTTTGGCGACATCGACGTTTTTGCCGAATTGGATTATACGATTGCTCTTGAGGACGAAGTGGACCAGACCCTTTATCTCGAGGAGGAAGTGGGCTATAACCTCGGCCTGAGCGCCGCCTCAACCCTGTCCTTCATTGTCAATAACCGGAACAATATTTTTGTTGCCCCGGATTTTGGGAGCGCCGTTAACAAATTTGACGGCTTCGTGGAGCCGAGCGTGAAATTTAACCAAGCCTTTGATTTTGGCGATATTTATGCCCAGCTTGGTTTCCCCATCGGTTATATCTCCCAAATTAAAGACGCGGATATTTCTGTTGACTCCTATGTTCTCCTGGGCTTCGGTCATGGCAGCGGATTCGGCGTAGAATTAATCCTGGGCTACGGGCTCAGCCCTGAAGCCGGATACGGCGATACCGAATTGCTCCTTTTTTATGAAAATGACACGATTTACGGGGAAGTTGACATCGTGGCAAATAGTGAATTCAACGGGTATACCATTACCCCGGAATTTGATTACAAATTCAACGCCTTTACTTTTTGGGCGAATGCTGAATTTGCGGGTATCGGTTCGGATACGGATGTCGTTATATCCCCCGCAATCGGTGTAAGCTATAGTTTCTAGTTTTTGGCCCCTGGGCCTGTCTTGATTTAAAATTGTTTGGAGAGCTTTCATTTTTAGGCTGTTGCAAATTCTCGGGTTTGCAACAGCCGTTTTTATTTGAGGCTCCGGTTTAATACCGCCTTCAGGCTAAACTTGGCCCGCAATTCAGGCGGTAAATTTATTACTTCAGGGGCGGGTTCGGCCCTGCTTTAAAACCGACTCCACCAGATCCTTGAATTCCCGGTCCTGAATATCCCCGGCATCTTCCGGCGGGTAAAAGGAGGCCTGATTGATAAAAGGCAGCCCGTCCCGTTCTTCAATGACCTCTTCCGCCGGCAGGGCCGCCGGCGCGGAATCCTCCAGGGTTTCCAGATATTCCGGATTTAAGCGGTTTTCAAAAAGAAAGGGCTTGGATATCAGGGACATGGCGGAATTGTTTTCCAGTTCTTCAAGGCCGGCCTTATTTATTTTTGCCTGGGGGCTTTTTTTGGAATTATCCCCGGAGGGTTCCCTATTGTTTTCAGGAGGCTCCTTTTCCGGGGCTTGTTTTTCCGTTTCCCCGCCGGCGTCGGAAAAATCCGAAAAAATATCCGCAAAGGGGGACACAATTTCCAGGTCTTCCTCCCCTTCGGGGATATCTTCTTCCAGTTCCGGGAGGAAGCCGAACTCTATCTCGCTGGCCATATCGTTCATGTCCTGAGCCGGCGGCAGGGAGAAATCTTCGGGAACCGGGACTTCGTCTATGGGTTCCAGCTCCTCCGCATCTTCCACGGGCTCAAGTTCTTCCAGTTCCTCAAAGCCCTCTAATTCTTCAGGGAACTTGTCCTGGTCGTCCGCGCCCGCGGCAGCCGGGGTTTCCTTTTCAATGAGGGGCTGCGCTGTTTCCGAATTAAAATCCTCATCCACCAGCTCAAGGCCGCTGCTTTCCACGATGTAGGGAATGTCGTCATCCCCAAAGGCAAGTTGTATATTGGAACGTTTCCGGCTGGGGCTTTTGGCAATGATGGCCTCCGCGGCGTCTATTTCTTCGGGGTTTAAGCTTTTTTTGCTCGCCGGGGATCCGTCCCCGGCCCATTCAGCGAGCCCGGATCCTTCGAAGATTTCTTCAAGTTCGGCAGCCTCAAAGGCTTCCGGTTCCTTTTCCGGGCTAAGGCCCGCCGGTTTCGCCTGGTCAAATTCCTCAAGTTCTTCTACTTTACTCAGCTCTTCCAGTTCCTCAAAATCCGAGGGACTTTCCAGCTCCTCAAGAACCGGTTCCTGTGCCGTCTTGGCCGCGGGAGACTCCGCGGAAAGGGTTTCCAGGATGCGTTTTAACATGGCCTGAAGTTTTTTTTCGTCGATCATCCCGGCGGCGGCATTTACGCCCCGGCCGTCTCCTATGGACCTTAATAACTCATCCCAGAACTTATCAATCAGGACATCAATCTCTTTTTCAGTCCCCTGATCGGCCTTCAGCCCCTGTTTTAATTCGGCGCGGATCTCCTCCCTGCGGTGTTCAAGTTCGCGGTTCC
>JAITRD010000053.1 GCA_031288575.1 Treponema sp.
GGGGTTCACCACATGGATATCCAGGTCGTTCCGGTTATTCCAGATCAGGGAAACCCGGATGTCTCCGGACTGGGCCCCTGCCCGGGCAAGGCGGCTTGAGAATTCGGTGCCGTCGGAGAAAAAGAGAACCCGGTTTACCGAAGCTTCCCGGTAATTGACCAGGACCTGTTCATACCCTGCCTTAAGACCCGCCTCAAGGTCCGTGCCGCCCCGGGGCCTGATATTATTCACCGCCTCAAGAAAACGCCGCCGTTTTTCGGGACTGTCCATCCGGGTCGACTCAAAAAGCACCTGGGCGGTATCGTTGAAACTCACCAAGGCCAGGGAATCCGCGTCCCGGATCTTGTTCATAAAAACAGCCATCGATTCCTTAACCCAGGCGATTTTGTCCTCCTCGTTCATGGAATCGGAACTGTCGATAACAAAGGCAAGATTCATTGGGGGCAGGCTGTCGAAGGGCAGGCGTTTTCCCTGGAGGCCGGCTTGGAGGATGCCCTCCTGGCCCCGGCGGTTCATCTGGCCGGAACTGTTGTAAAGGTAGACCCCGATATCCCCTTCCGGCTGGGGGTATTTGTAATCAATGGCGGCAATGTAGGAATCGGTATACACCTCCTCGGGAGGCACGATGATCCCCCGCCCCGCAAGGTAGCTCCCCCTGGTGGCTGAACTGGCGCTTTCCGCCCTCCCCGCGCAGAAGGCGGAAAGGACGTTCCCGAACAAGAAGATCCCCGCCAGCAGGATCCGCGGAATGGTCCCCTGCCCGGCGCTCCTCCGGGGCCTCTTGTTTTTGCGGGCTTTAACGGGTCGGTTCATAGATTCCTCCTAAAAATTCCGGTCATTCCCGGGGGAAACGCCGGGAAGACATGGCGCGGATCCGGCCGGTCTCAACATCCAGGGCCTTCAGGCTCAGGTATTGGGCGATATCATAGGAAATTATCCGTCCGGTGATCACAATCGCCGCGCCGATAAGATGGCCGATGGAAACGGCGGTATCGTCATCCACCTCCCCGGAAAGGTGGAAATTCTGTTCCGCCCGGATAATATCAAGGTCCCGCCGGTCCACCACGCGGTATTTTTTCGAGTTGACCAGGAAAAGGGTAAGTTCCTCCAGGGCGAATTCCTCCTCCGCCGGGTCTGGGGAGCTTATGGCGATCACGGCGATGGAGACGGGGCCCTGGATGTTTTCGGACAACTCCTCGTATGACTGGTAGAGGGCCTCCGTAAGGGAAGCTGTCCAGGGGCTTTCTCCCCCCGCAGGTTCCCCGGCGGCGGGATTGCCGGAAACCGGCGCGGACTCCGTTTCGGCGGCCCCCGGCTTTCCCCCGGTGGCGCAGGCCAAAGGGATCAAAGCCGCGGCAATTGCCAAAAATCCCGCCTTTATTTTTAGGTGTTTCATGCCTTGTAACTTCCATAAAACATATTTTCCGGTATTTTAGACCAATCTTTCCGGTCTTGCTACCGGGGACGACAGCCGGGGCAAAAATTTTTACTTTGAGCTTATATAGTAAAGAATTCGCGCCCCCAAAAGGGCGAAGCAAAAAAACGGGTAACGCTTGACAGCGGCATAATGAATGGATATATTCGCTACTCAACAGATGCCCCGTTGAACCCTCGGCCCGTCCTTACTGCGCCTTTGCTCCGGGTTCCCATTCCCGGCGGGGATTTATACCGCGGAAGCCGGCATTGGGGCGGCTTAATTGTAAGGCGGGACTCCTCTTTGGGGAGCGCCATTTTTATGGGGGATTAATATCCCGGAGGGTATATTGTGGCAAAAAACAGTAAGGTTTTTGTATCGTGTTTTATAGGCGCCTTGATTCTGGCAAGTACGGCTGCATACGCCGAGCCGAGCCGCGATTCAAATGCCGGCGGTAATATTTTGACCATGGCCGTGGCGTGGAAACAGACCGCGGCGGAGTACCGGGCCCTTTATTATCAGGGCTTCAACCTGGCGGCCCAGAAGGTCAAAGCGGCCCTGGAAACGCGCGGGAGCGGCGGCAAGCCCCTGGCCGTATTGACGGATTTGGACGATACCCTTCTTCTCCCCCTTAACTATTGGGGGGCCTTGATCGGAAGCGGCAAGGACTTTTTTGACGACGCTATATGGGACAACTGGATTCCTAAGCATGAAATGATAGCGGCTCCGGGGGCCCTGGATTTTCTGAATTATTGCAAGGAGAAGGGCGTCGAGGTCTTTTATGTAACAAACCGCGATCAGGGCAAGGATACCTACGATTTGGCCCTTGAATCGATAAAACGCCTTGGTTTCCCCTATGCCGACCGGGATCACCTCACGGTGCTGATCGAAACATCCAACAAGGAAAACACCCAAAGGGCCATCGCGGAAAAGGTCGAGGTGGTGTGCTACCTTGGGGACAGCCTGAATGACTTCAAGCGGGTTTACTATGTCCAGGATGTGGATGAGCGGATCGCCCTGATGGAAAAGGACAAGGCCCTTTTCGGGGACAGGTTCATAATATTCCCCAACCCGACCGACGGCCACTGGATACGGGCAATTTTCGGTGAATCCGAGCCGCCGGCGAGTGACGAAAACAGGCAAAAATTCAAAGAAGCGGCGATGAAAAACAAGGCGGAGCTTTAGCAGGCCGCTTTCCGGGGAGGGCATGACCGGGCTAAGGGCCCGCGCTTTACTGCCCTCCCGTGGTGTCCCAAAATAAAATCCTGCCATAACCGGATATTTTCATGCGAAGGCCGGATCCATGATCCATCGACCCGTTGGTTCGCCCTTGCTCCGGGGTGGCTCATTAAGGCTCCCGCCAAAACATCCTCCTATGTAAAATTGCTGAAATTCCCCTTAATTCCTTGACAAAAGCTCCCCCGCCACAGTATCTTAACAGTTGAACAGGTAATCAATTGTTCAACCGTTTGGAGGATAAACCATGAAGGAATATGCGGCGGATTTTGACCG
>JAITRD010000162.1 GCA_031288575.1 Treponema sp.
CCCTCGTCCCGAACCGTAAAAACAAGTTCCCCCGGAGGGGCTTCCTTTAATTCGGCGTCCGTCCAAACCCGTGAACCGGGGGGCGAATACTTTACGGCATTATCCAGCAGGTTAACCAGGGCCTGGACAATAAAAGCGCCGTAGAGCCGCGCCGAAAGATCCGGGCAGCACCGGGGAATAATGGTGATATTTTTTTTCCGGGCCTGATACTCCACCGATTGTACCGCCTCATCCAGGAGTTCCCCTATGTTAAATTCCTCCTTATTGGGGCGGGGGTTTCCCTCGTCCTCAAGGCTGACAAGGATTAAAAGATCGTTGGTAAGATTTTCCATGGTCCGGGCGTTTTTTTCAATAATGCCGATAATATGCCGGATCTGTTCCTTATCCTCCAGGGAAGAATCCAGGAGGGTTTCGGCAAATCCCTTCATAATTTGAATAGGGGTGCGCAGTTCGTGGGACACGTTGGCGGCAAAATCCTTACGGACCTGTTCCAGTTTATAAAGCCGGCTTATGTCTCCCGCAACCAGAACCACCCCTTCAATTTCCGCCGCCGCTTCCCCGCCGCGGTCCCGGTAGAGGGGGGCCGCGAAAACCTGGAAATGCCGGATTATGCCCGCGGTATGCCAGGAAATCTCCCGTTCCCCGGGAATGCCGCCGGTCAGGACCTGCCCCGCGGTTTCTTCCAGTTCCGGTGAATGGGTCGCTTCCAGGAGGGACAGGGCGGTAATATCCGCCTCCGCCCGGATGCCGAAAAGGGAACGGGCCCGGGGGTTTACCAGGAGGAGCTTAAGTTTTGCGTCCATGGCAAATACCCCTTCGGACATGCCGTTCAGGATCGCCTCAAGGCGGCGGCCCTCGGTCTGGGCCCGGTCTATCCGGGTAACCAGTTCCGCCGCCATGTCCTTAAAAGCCCGTTCAAGGGCCCTGAATTCTTCGGTATCCGAAACAAGGGGCGGGGTGGAAAGGGCCGCGGAAAAGGTGTCCGGGAAGCGGTGTACCGATTGGGCTATCCCCTCAAGGCGGGCAAAGGAGCGGGAGAGGGACCGGGAAAAGAGGGAGACCGCGATAAGGGCGGCGAAAAAAAACAGGGCCGCCAAAATAAGAAAGGGGAAGGCGGCGGAGGAAATCCGCCGCCAAAAGGCGGGCACCTCCAGGGAAAGGCGGAAAACCCCGCTTATGCCTCCCCCCGTACCGTAGACCGGCAGGGCGGCATAGATGAGCTCCGTCCCTAAACTGGCGGAACTCCGCCGGGCGATTCCTTCCCTGCCTTCCAGGGCGGCGCGGATTTCGGGCCGGTCCCCGTGGTTTTCCATGTTTTCGGGGCCTGAACGGGAATCGGCAGCCACGGTCCCGTCCTTTCTGATCAGGGTAAGCCGGTAAGGGCCCGGCTGCCCCAGGGAATTCATCAAAAGTTTCAGCCCCTCCTCTTCGGGGCCGGTAAAAACCTCCGGCGGCAAAAGGGCGGACAGGGAGGAATGGAAGAACCGGGCCGCGTCCCGGAGGTTGCCGGTAATGGTTTCGTAATAGAGGGAATCCATAAAGCGGAGAACCGAGATGCCCAGGGAAAGGGAAAAAAACAGGGATGTCAGGGTGAGCAGGAGAAGGCTTTTCCGGAATATGGTTTTCATGGCCGTTTTAAGCGGTACCCCACTCCCCGGATTGTTTCAATTATTTCCCCCGCGCTTTCCAGTTTTCTCCGCAGGGCCAGGATCTGGACATCGACGGAACGGTCCGTTACGGGGTAATCTTCGCCGTGAACGGCGGCGATAATCTGGTTCCGGGAAAACACAATATCCGGATGGGACATAAAATGGAGGAGCAGGGCAAATTCCGTGGCGGAGAGGTCCAGGTGTTTGCCGCTGTTGACCGCTTCATGCCGGGCGGCGTCAATCGTCAGGGGGCCTTCCCGGAGGATGCCCTTTTCCATGCCCCCGTCCCGCCGTTCTTCGCCGCGGCGCAGGGCCGCGCGGATCCGGGCCCGCAGCACCCGGGGGCTATAGGGTTTTACCACATAATCATCCGCCCCAAGTTCGAGGCCGGTGATAATATCCGCCTCTTCCCCCTTAGCCGTGGCTAAAATGACGGGAATATTTTTGAATTCCCCGGACTCTTTTATTTTTTTCAGGGTTTTAAACCCGTCCATGCCCGGGAGCATAATATCCAGAATGATGCAATCCCCCCCGTTTTTTTCAAGCAGCCCTATCCCTTCTTCCCCGGTTTTTGCGGAAAGCAGCCTCCAGCCCTCGGGGGCGAAGGCAAGGGTGAGCATTTCCTGAATTTCAGGATCATCTTCAATAATGACAATCAGGGCCTTATTCATTTAATTCTTCGTGTTTACTTTCTACCATATAAACGACCGCTTCGCATATGTTGGTGATATGATCCCCCAGCCGTTCCAGGTATCCCGAGGTGTTAAGAAGCCGGACCGCCTTTTTGATAAGCTCAGGATGTTCCTTCATGAGGCGGAGGGTTTCTTCGGTAAGGGCCCGGTGTTCGGCATCGATAGTGTCGTCCATGGCGGCGGCTTTCCGGGCCGCCCCGGCGTCCTTAGCCAGATAAGCGGAAACAGCGGCCCGGATCATTGCCTGGCCCGTTTTTGCCATCAGTTCCAGGTGTTCTTCCTGGCGGAAGGGCGCGTTCCCCGCAAGTTTTGCCGCGGTCTTCGCCAGGTGCACCGCGTGATCCCCGGCCCGTTCCAGGTTGGCCGTAATCTTAAAGACCGTAACCAGTTCCCGCATATCCCCGGCTACCGGCTGCTGGGTGGCAATAAGGGCCGCCGCGTCCTCTTCAATTTTTAGCTGCATGGCGTTTATCAAATCGTCGCCCTTCCGCACTTCCTTTGCCAGGATTTTATCATTGTTCCGCAGCGCCGCAAGGGCCTTCCCCAAATCTTCCTCTACCCTGGAGGCCATGGTTAATATATCATAACGAAGCCGGTCCAGTTCTTCTGAAAATATAAGCCGTATATTCATGGCACTTCCTTTCATCTCATCCGAAACGGCCCGAAATATAATCCTCGGTCCGTTTGTCCCGGGGGTTGGTAAAAAGAAGCCTGGTATCGCCGCATTCAATCAGTTCCCCCAAAAGGAAAAAAGCCGTCCTGCCGCTTACCCGGGATGCCTGATGCATGGCGTGGGTTACGATGATAATGCTGAAATCTTCTTTCAGTTCGCCGATAAGCTCCTCAATTCTCCCGGTGGCGATAGGATCCAGGGCGCTGGTGGGTTCGTCCATGAGAATAATCTCCGGTTCCATGGCGATGCTCCGGGCAATGCAGAGCCGCTGCTGCTGGCCCCCGGATAAGCTCTGGGCCGGTTTTTTAAGCCGGTCCTTGACTTCCTCCCAAAGGGCGGCCTTTCTGAGGGCCTTTTCCACCAGCTCCGAAAGGAATGCCCTGTGGCGCATCCCCTGCATCCGGGGGCCGTAGGCGATATTGTCGAAAACGCTCATGTTAAAGGGGTTCGGTTTTTGGAAAACCATGCCAATCCGGCTCCGCAGTTCCGTTACATCCATGGAACCGTATATGTTTTGCCCGTCCAGCAGCACCTCCCCGGTGATCCGGCAGGAAGGGATAAGATCGTTCATCCGGTTAAAAACCCTGATAAAGGTTGATTTTCCGCATCCCGAGGGCCCGATTAAGGCCGCTACTTCCCGCCGGGCCAGGGTAAAGTTTATGTTTTTAAGGGCCTGAAAATCCCCGTAATAGAGATCCAAATCCCGGACTTCAAGCTTTGCGGGTTCTTCCCCTTCCCGGCTTTCCGTTTTTTTTTCACTAACCCTTTGGGCATCCGCCGCTTTAAGCGGCAGGGTTTCTGTCATATTTTGCCTCCCCCCTGATTGCCTAATCCCCCGGAAATAATTTTAGTTGCCGTATTGATGAAAATAACCAGAATAATCAATACCGCCGAAGCGGCAAAGGCGATGCCGAAATCTTCGGGCCGGATCGCTTCTTTAGTCAGATAATAAAGATGAATTGTTAAGGTCCTGCCGGATTCAAAGATTGACCGGGGAAGATTCGTGGTAATCCCCACGGTGAGCAGTACCGGCGCGGATTCCCCCACCACCCGGCCGATGCTGAGGATAACCGAAGTGACGATCCCCGGCAGGGCTTCGGGGATAATGACATGGAATATGGTTTGGCATTTGGTGGCGCCCAAGGAGAGGGAGCCTTCCCGGAAGGAGTCGGGGATGCTCTTGAGGGCTTCCTCGGTGGTGCGGATGATCACCGGCAGGATCATGATGCTTAAGGTGAGGGCCCCCGAGATGATGGACTGGCCTAATTTAAAAAAACGGCAGAACAAAAGAAGGCCGAAAAGCCCGTAGAGGATCGAAGGAATCCCCGCCAGGGCTTCTATAGCCAGCCTGAGCATCCGGATGCTCCAGGAATTAACCGAATATTCGTTCAGGAAGATCGCCGTCATAATTCCTACCGGCAGGGCAATCACCAGGGATGTCAGGACGACATAAAGGGTGGTGATAACCATGGGGAAAATTCCCCCCTCCGCGGCGGAACGGAAAATAAAGGAAATATTCAAATACCCCGCCGCGCTTTTTAAAATATAGGCCAGGATAAAAACCAGCAGGATCATTACCGCCAGCAGGGAAAGTACCATAAGGCCGTATATCAGGATTCCTGTTATTTTTTTTCTTTGCCCGTATTGTTTTCGGCTTAACATTATATTTCTTCCCCCCGTTTTTTTATCCAGAAGATAATTCCGTTTAATAGCAGGATAAAAATAAAAAGTACCACCCCGACGGAAAAAAGGATGTCGCTGTGCCTGCCTTCGGCATAACCCATTTCCAGGGCGATAGTCGCGGTAAGGGTTCTGATGCTTTCCGGGAGGCTGTGTACCAATTGGACGGAATTCCCCGCCACCAGAATTACCGCCATGGTTTCTCCCACCGCCCGGGAAATTCCCAGGATGATCCCCGCAATAACCCCGGAACCGGCATGGGGCAATACTACCCGCCAGGCGGTCTGCATTTTGTTTGCCCCCAAAGCCAGGGATGCCTCACGGTAGGAATCGGGCACCGCCCGGAGGGAAGTTTCGGCTATGGAAATGATGGTAGGCAGGATCATGACGGCTAAAACCAGGATGGCCGAAAAGAGGCTGTTTCCCGAGGGGGCCTGAAACAAGCCTTTTACCCAGGGGACAATCACCATAAGGCCGAAAAAGCCGAACACCACCGAGGGGATCCCCGCGAGGAGTTCTATGCAAGCGCGGACAAGAACCGCCGCTTTTGCCGGGAGAAATTCCGCAAGAAAGAGGGCGCAGAGAATGCCCAGGGGAACCCCCAGGAGTATGGCGCCAAAGGCGGCAAAGACGGTTCCCAGGATCATCGGAAAAATGCCGTATAGTTTTTGATAGGTGGGCCGCCACTCCATGCCGCTTAAAAAAGCAAAGAGGCTATAGGGCGGTTCGGGGATGATAAAATGGATCTTCCGGTCTAAAGCGGCAATCGAAGCCGGGTATAAAAGGGTATAGGTATAAGCCTCCGGATGGCTGAGGGTTCCCCCCCCATGACGGACAAAGGCCAGTTTTTTTTCAGGATTTTTTTCGCGGTTATTCACGGCGATCTCCGCGGACTCTTCGGTTTCCTGGTTTTTAAAGCGGAGGGATATGGTTTCCGTCCCCGGCGGGATAAAAATAAAGGAAGAATGGTTCCGGTAAACTTCGCCGTTTACGGTTATTTCGTCTATTCTTTCGGCAACCAGCCGTATTCCTTCGGCGGTGGGAAACAGAAAGGGAACCGATCCCCGGATAAACACAAAAAGTAAAATAGCCCCCAGGGCCAGTACGGAAAAAAGGGAAACGATGCTGAACAGATATTTAAAAAAAAGATCGGTTATTTTTCGTTTTGCTGTAAAGGTTGTAAAAACAGGGGAGAATGAAGGGTTAATTTCAGGGCGCACAGGTTTCTTTTCATCTTTTCTCAACACTTCATTCTCCGTATTGCTATTATTGCTCCGTATTTTTACTTCACGCTAATCCAACTGGTTTTTACAATAGTTTGTCCGGCGGAACTTAATATCCAATCCAGAAAACTTCTGGTTTCAAGATTGAGGGCCTTCCCCTGTTTGGTAAGGAGAAGGAAGGGGCGGGCGATTTTATAGGTGCTATTTACCACATTGGCGGTCTCGGCCTTTATCCCGCCGACGCTGAGGGCCTTAACGGAGGCGTCTATCGAACCCAGGGAAATATAACCGACGGCGTCGACATTCCGGGAGATTTCGGCCTTAACAGCGCCGGTCCCGTCAAATTCGATGGCCCCCTTAACCAGCTTGTCCTGGAATTTTACGATTTCTTCAAAGGCCCCCCGGGTGCCTGAACCGGGTTCCCGGGAAACCACCGCGATTTTACCCGTTTTACCGCCCCCCAGGGCGCTCCAGTCGGTGATCTCCCCGGTATAAACGCTCCGGATCTGATCGAGGGTAAGATCGGAAATGGGATTATTATTGTTTACAATTACCGCAATGCCGTCGATGGCGATAAGATGGGTCTCAATGCCGGTCCCTATTTCTGTCGGAGTCAGTTCCCGGCTGGACATCCCGATTTCGGCGGTTTCCGCGGGCACCGCCTTTATCCCGTCCCCGGAACCGGTGGCGCTGATATTAAACTTGACATTGCCCCTGACCTTGGCATAATCGGCGACCAGCAATTCCATTAGGGGATTTACCGAGGTTGATCCCGCCACGGTTACGGTGTAAGGCGCGGGCGTTCCGCCGGAACCGCCCCCTGAAGCTCCCGAGGGAGCTTCGCTTTTTCCTCCCGCAAAAAGCGAAGCCAGGGAAATAAATCCGCTTAGGACAACGATAAAAGGCTTTTTCATAATAACTCCTTATCATCAAGATGGGGACATCCTGCCGGAATTATGTTAAGGAGTTATGAGGGAAATGTTAAAAAACGGTTAAAGGAAAAAAAGGCTTTCCCAAAACCCAAGCAACCGAAGGTTGCACGATTTAGCGCATAGTCAATTAGTTTTGGGGCAGGCTCAAAAGATAGGCGTTAATAAGCGCTTCGAGGGAATTGTTGTTGGTTTGGACAATCTTTTTTTCCCGCTCCGCGCTTTCCGGGGAATCCGAGGCGTGGGCGGTATTTTCCATCACATTGCTGCCGAACTCCCGGCGTACCGTGCCTCCGGGAGCTTTCAAGGGATCCGTGGGCCCCAGGACATCCCGGATTTTTTTAATGGCGTTTTCTCCCTCGTAGATCAGGATCATGCATTTGACGGTCCCGGGTTTGTGGATATCCTCCGGGGGGCAGTCTTCCGGCCTGGTTCCCGCCATGTATTCGATGATCCGGCTAAACTGGTGCCTGGCGTAATCAATCCCGAAGGTCCCGATCAGGGCGTCTTCAACCGTTTTGCCCAGGGGAAGCTTGAATTCTTCCTCCAGGAGTTCCCTGGCTTTTTTCCCAAAATCCGGGGCGAGTTTTTTCTTGAGGGCATCCTCCACGGGGCCGTAAAATTCCAGGGCTTCCGCCAGGGAAAAACGGTGCACCTTGATTCCTACAATCCTCAGCCCCGTCCGGGAAAACATGTCAATGATGGTTCCCGGTTTTGAGGAGGCGTATTTCCAGTTATCGGGTTTCAGGATGACCAGGGTCTGTTCGATCTTTAAAGGGTCAGGATATTTGATGTTTTTTATGATATTTTTCTGGCCCTTAAGAAACCGGGAAAACATTTCCAGGTCCTGATCGGCCCAATGCTGATTCCGGGGGGTGAGTACCGCCGGTTCAAAATAGGTAACCCTGGAGGGATCATCCGGGGAAAGGATAAGATCCGCATAGGTATCCCGGATGGTTTCTCCGGTAATGAACTCGATTTCTTGATGCTCCGGGTACAGGTGGCCGCAGATAGCCGCCAGTTTTCCGCAGGGGTCTTCTCCCTGAAAGAGCAACAGCAGGGTCCGGTGCCTCCTCCCCGCCGAAGGGGCAAAATGTTCTTCCACATAATCCGCTAAAAGGGTAACATCGCTAGAAAGGTTCTGTTTTCTTAAGGCTGCGGCGTATTCCGCCGCAAAGGCTTCATCGGGGGCTATCATCTGCGCCCCTATTAATTCCAAATCCAGCCGGGAAAGCAGCCGGGAAAGAACCCCGCCGGTTCTGCTTTTGGCAATAGTGTAGGGGGTTACCATCACATATGAGACGGTTTGTTCCATTAATAATACTCCTCGGTTAATTTTTCATTATAAGCCGAGGGGGTGAGGATTTACAAGCTGGGGTTTAGGCGGTAAAGGCCGGCCCTAAGCGGCCCTGGCCCGGTCAGGGCTCCTGCATTTACTTTCTAAACCTCCCCCAAACGGGTATTTTTGTTACGATTCAAGAGCGGGTTATAAAAAGTAAATGCAGGAGCCATAAGAAATAATTTTTCTTGACATCTATTTGTGGAGGGGTATAGGATATTACGATTAGTTAATGCAGTTTTGGAGGAAAGTATATGAAAAGAACGGTAGTTCTATTGGTGATGATGTGCCTTATGGGCACCCTTCTGTTTGCGGGCGGCGGCGCTCAGAGCGGCAAAACCTCGGCGGACGATGTTTATGAGGCGACGGTTTTGAGCATTACCTTTACGGGGCAGCCCATAGCCGACAACGCGCAGGCCAAGCTCGATATGGAGAGGATTACGAACTCGCGTATCAAGTTCACCTGGGTTTCCAACTCTAACTTTGAAGACAAGCTGAACACCATGATGGCCGGGGGCAATTTGCCTGCCATAGTGGTTCTTACAGGGCTTACCTCAAGCGTGATAAACAACATCCGAGCCGGCGCCTTTTGGGATATTACGGATGAAATTAAAAACTACGAATATCTTAAACAGACGAATCCCATAACGATAAACAACCTCTCAATAGACGGCAGGCTTTACGGCTTGCCTCGGGCCCGCCAGGTTGCGCGTAACGGCATTACCTACCGCCAGGACTGGGCGATTAAGGCCGGCATACCCGTCCCGAAAACCACCGACGATATTTACAAACTGCTTAAATATTTCACTGA
>JAITRD010000185.1 GCA_031288575.1 Treponema sp.
GGAGGGGGCAGCGCCGAGGAGGAACGGCGGCTTTTTTACGTGGCCATCACCCGGGCCCGGGACAAACTTTTTATCACAAGCTGCCTCCAGCGCCGGCGCCTCCGGGAGACCGCCGACTGTTCCCCCTCCCCCTTCCTCGCGGAAATCCCCGGTCACCTCATCACCAGCCGGGAAACGGAACCGGCGGAGGAAAATGCCGCCGAGGGGGAAGATTTTTTCGCCCTGTTAAAGGAAAAGTTTGTGTGATCCGGGGAAGGCGGTACTCGGCGCTAAATACTTTTGCCCTGGCTTTTTCCCTTTTTCGTTGACAAGGGAAAAAATATCCCTCAAAATAATGGTATATGACCCAATCTTTAGAAGACTATTTAGAAATGGTAAGTTTCCTTGCTGACGAAGGGGAAGTGCGGGTTACGGATATCGCAACCCGCCTGGGGGTTTCCAAACCCTCTGTGCTGACGGCCCTGAAGGTATTGGAAGAACAGGGGCTTTTAGAGCATGAACGGTACCGTACGGTTTCCCTAACCTCCAAGGGGGTCATTGCGGCCGCGGAAATACGGGACCGGCATAGCTTTTTGACCGCCTTCCTGAGGGACGTGGTCGGGGTAAGCCCCGTAACGGCGGAAAAGGATGCCTGCAAAATGGAACACCTCCTTTCGGAAGAAACCTTTAAAAAAATAAAGAGCCTTGTGCCAAAAGAGGCCTAAGAGCCGCCGCCCTTTTTTCTAAAGGGCAATTTTTATGGCGGTTTTTGTTAAACCCGCCGGCAATTCCAAAGACGGATATATGCCCATGGAAGAAAAAACCGCGGATTTATCCGGGAAAAGGGCCTTTGATTTTTATTACCAAAATCTTTACGGAAAAAGATGGGAAACTCTGCGCCAAAGCCTGTTGGAAGCCTCCGTCCCCGCTCCCTATAACGAAGGGCTCAAGGCCCCCTATTTTCTGGATCCCGCCTCGGTACTGGCGGCTCTTTCCCTCCGGCTTCCCGGGGAGGGAACCCTTTTGGATGCCTGCGCCGCGCCGGGGGGGAAAAGCCTGATCATCGCTTCGGTCATGGGGCCGGGCTTGACCCTTCTGGCCAATGAGCTTTCCCAAAAACGGCGGGGCCGGCTTTTAAGGGTACTGGATGCCCACCTGGACCCGGAGAAACGGAAACAGGTCCGGGTTTCGGGCTTTGACGCCGCCGCCCTGGGAGGGAAAAAGGGGGAACAAGGCCGGTTTGGGGGGATACTCCTGGACGCGCCCTGCTCCTCCGAACGCCATGTTATCCAAAACGAGGGGCTTCTTTCCCAGTGGAAGGCCGCCCGGCCCCGGTTTCTCGCCCGGCGGCAATGGGCCCTTCTGTCCGGAGCTTTTCTCCTCCTGCGGCCCGGGGCTTCCCTGGTTTACGCCACCTGCGCCCTTTCGGAGGAAGAAAATGACGGGGTCGCTTCCCGGCTTTTGCAAAAATACGGAGGGGCGGCGTGTTTGGACCCTCCGTATTTTCCCGAGGGGGAAAAAACCGCCTGCGGCAGGCTCATCCTGCCGGATCGCTGCGGGGGCACGGGTCCCATGTATGTGGCCCGTTTTAGAAAGGCCCCTTAAGCTCCCCGGGAAAGGCGGCCGGCGGAAGCCTCATTCCCGGTAATAATCGATCCGCCACAGAAACAGCCCCCGGGGGGGAAGGGTCGGGCCCGCCAGGCCTCTGTCCCCTGAACGGAGGATGGTTTTAAAACCTTCCGGCTCAAGGCCCTTTTCCTCATAGTGGAGCAGGGTCCCCGTTACGGAACGGACCATTTTCCACAAAAAGGCGTTGGCGGTAATTTCAAAAATGAGGGTATCCCCTTGAACAAAAAAAACAGCTCCCCGGATGTACCGGCTCCGGGACTTGCTCGGATCCCGGGGAATGGCAAAAAGGGAGCAATCCTGTTCTCCCAAAAGCTGGCGGGCATAGCCGTTTAGCAGGTCCTGCCGGGGACGGCGCCATAACTGGTGGGCAAAACGCAATTCCTGGGGAAGCCCCCGGCGGCCGCAAATAAAATAATACCGGTAGGTGCGGAATTTGGCGTCAAACCGGGCGTGAAAATCACCGGGCGCTTCCCGGGCCTCCAGGACCCGTATGTCCTGGGGGAGAAAACCGTTCAGGGCCGGGACAAACCGTTCCGCCGCCATGCCCCGGAGGGGGGTATAAAAATTGGCTACCTGCCCCGCGGCGTGTACCCCCGCGTCGGTCCTTCCCGACCCGGTCAGGGCTGTCCCGGCTTTATGGATCCGTTCCAGGGCATGCTCAATAGTCCCCTGAACGGTGCGGTTCCTTAAACGGCCCGGCCCTCCGGCGTCTTTTTGCCCCGCGGAAACTCCCTGCCGCTGCCATCCGCAAAAATCCGTCCCGTCATAGGCAATCACCAGCTTTATATTTCTCAAATTAACCCCTGTTCCGCTCCCCTTCCCTTCCCTAATCATCCGTCTCGTTCAGTTCCTTGTTGATGTTGTTGTAGAGGTTCCGGGCGTGTTCCAAAAGGGGGCCGGGTTTGCTTTTTGAGGATTTTCCAAGGCCGAAGATTTTCGCAATAGTCCGTTTAGACTCCCCCAGGGAAAAGATCCGCTGGGCGGCATTGTCCGAAGGGCCGTATTTCAGGTCCAGCAGCGCCGAAAGGTAGAGAGCCCCCTCGTAGGAGTAGTTTTTATCCGTATCGGGACCGAAAAATTTAATCCCCGAAAGGCTTTCCTTTCCCGCAAGTTCCAAACGGAGGGCCTCGCTATACAAAAACTGTGCTTTCTTTTTAAATAACAGGGCAAGCCAGTCATAATGCTGCCCCGCTGCTTTTTTATCCAACTCATCCAAAAGCCAGCCGGCCCGCAGGGCCGCCAGCCCCTGTTTCAAGGTTGGAGAAAATTCATTGGGGAAAAAATCATAACACCGCAGGGTAAGATACTGGGAAGCGGCGCCGGAAACCAGTTCCCGGGGTTCATGAAAATCCGCCTCCGGAAAGATAAGCCGGGTATCGGCCATCCGTTTTTTCCGGTCGGCCTGAACCTTTTTGACCAGGTCCGGGGGAAAAAGCGGAAAATCCTTATCCATGGAGGCAAACCAGCATTCGGGGCAAACCGTGGCCTGATAATTCAGGGGATATATATCCCCGTATTTGGCGGAAGGTTCGTAAAGCCGGTGGAGTTCATCGGTCAGGGCCCCCGCGATAAGCCTCCCGCTGCCGGTCAAAAGCTCCTCCCGGTGAAAGACCGTCTCACAGACCGGACAGACAATCTCTTCTTTGGATTGAAACGAAACCCGTAACTCCCGTTCTTCAATCATGGATAACCCCCTTCGTTTTTAAGGAGCCTCAAGCACCACCATGGCGATGGCGTTATCCCGCTCATGGGTAAGGGATATATGGACCTTCCCGGCGCCGCTCCGCTCTAAGGCCCGTTGGGCGGTGCCAAAAACCTCAATTTCCGGCTTGCCGTTATGGCGGTTTACTACCCGGATATCCTTTAACACAATCCCCGCAAGCCCCGTCCCCAGGGCCTTGCCGAAGGCTTCCTTGGCGGCAAACCGGGCGGCCAGAGACAGGGTTGAACCGTTTTTTTTGGAAAGAGCCGCGGAAAGCTCCTCGGGGTGAAAATAACGCGCCAAAAGCCCGGGGGTGTTCCGCCACCGTTCCAGGCGGTACACATGGACCACATCAACTCCAATGCCTATGATCATGGCTCTTCATCGGGAAGCGGCTCTTCACCGGGAATAAGACTGATATGCACCGTAAGCCTTTCAGGCTCGATCCGTACCAGGGTAAAGTCGGGATTCGGCACGGCCGTTACCGGAAGGGTATAGGCTCCCGGCCCGGTAATTGCCGAACAATCCACAAAAAGGAGGCCCTCGGCGGGGACATAATTTTCCAGCTTCTGCCGGGCTCCCTCAAGGCGTAAATCCACGGTGTTTCTCTCCAGATCCGCCCGGAACTGATTGTCCAGCCCCTTTAACATAACAGGCACCTTCTCAATATTTCTAAGGATAATATGCTCCCGCACAAATCCCCGGAATTCGGTCATCCCGTTCCCCCGGATTACAATCAGGGGATCGCGGTTTAAAATATTCACGGTAACGGAAAAATCTTCGGTCCTGCCGTCGAGCTCAATAAAATCGGTACGCAGTTCCGAAATAGTATCCACCAGTTTGAGGGGGCCCTCCACCGTAACCTGGGTCGGGTTAAGGGTATAAGAAACCAGCTCGTACCCCGGATCCGGATAACCCCGGATATTCGGCGCCAGGGGCACATATTTGCTGAGCCGGCGATCCAGTTCCAGGGAGATTTCCATGGGATCAACCCCGATTTCCAGGGGCTCAATCCCCAGGGCGGTTCCTTTTTTACGGATCTGCACCGGGACCTGGTAGGTTCCGGTTTCGGTGTATTTGGCAAGATCGATATAAGCCTCGACGTCATCTTCCGAAACAGGATAAATGCCGTTGGCGTCCCCCCGCAGGGTCAAGCGGACCATCCGGACATAGGAACTGGAAGGAATCAGGTCCCCGCCAAGTTCCACATTGAGGGGAACCGAAAAAAAACGCTCCTCCAGGGTATCCATCCGGTGAAAAACAAAAAGGATCAGGGCAAAAGCAACGGAAAGGACCTTGGCGGGCCAGTTTTCCGCAATCCTGGCAAGCAATTTTCCGCTATTCAACAAAAACATCCTTTCCTTCGCCCAGGGACGCCTCCTCCTCGGCGGCCTTTACGTCGGCGGCAAGGGAAAACTTATCCGGTTCGGTTTCCCCCCGGCGGGCCCCGCGGTCAAGAAGTTCCCGCAGTTTCCGGGTTATCTCAATGGGCGAAAGGTCGTAGTATAATTTCCCGTCCACCGCCAGGGATATGGCCCCGGTTTCTTCGGAAACCACCAGGATCACCGCGTCGCTCTGCTCGGACATTCCCAGGGAGGCCCGGTGGCGGGTTCCGAAGCTCTTTTTAATGCCCTGTTGTTCCGAAAGGGGAAGAAAACATCCCGCCGCGGCAATCCGGCCGTTCTGGATGATCATCGCCCCGTCGTGGAGGGGGCCGTCAAATTCAAAGACCGTAACAATAAGGCTGGAAGAAATATCCGCGTTAAGCCGGGTCCCGGTGTCGATAATATTCCTGATATTGACCCGCCGGGAAAACACCACCAAGGCGCCCCGCCGCTGCTGGGAAAGGATCTCCGCGGCGGTAACCACCGCTTCAAGCCGGCCGATCCGGGGTTTGTTATCGGGCCTGAAAAGTTCACCCTGCCCCAGGCGGATAATAATCTTCCGCAGTTCCGGCTGAAAGACAATGGCGACGGCAATAAAAAGCCCCGGCGCCAGCATGGTGAGGATCCAAAGGAGGGTCGTTAATTTGAATAAAAAGGCGATGCCGTAAACCAGGGCCAAAAAAACCGCGCCCTTAACCAACTGGACCGCCTGGGTTTTTACCAAAAGGTCATAGGCTTTATAAAGCAGGAAAGCGAGGATCGCCACATCAAAGGCAGGACGAATAAGGCCGTACATTGCGGACAACCGCTGAAACCATTCCACCTTATATCTTCTCTCTCATGATAAAGAATAGCCGCTGCCGCGGGTTTCCGCAAGGCGGCGGAGAGGCAGGGCGACCGCGGCGGCAATTCCCTCCCCGTCAAGGCCGTTAATCCGGAGCAATTCCTCCCGCTTTCCCAGGGCGGCATAGGAATCTCCCGCCCCCAGGGTTTCTATTTGGGCGGAAACCCCCCGCCGCACCCCCAGGGCGGCGGCGTATTCCCCAAAACCTCCCCGGAGGATCCCCTCCTCAATAAAAACCACCCTTTCATAACGGTTCATAATCGCGGTTAGATAATCCTCGTCATGGGGCTTTAAGAACCTGAGGTTGTAAAGATCCGTCCCGATGCCCTCGGACAGGAGCCGTTCCGCCGCGTCCAAAACCTGGGGATAAAGGCCGCCGGTAAAGGCCAGGCAAATCTTTCCATAGCCTTCCCGGAGGAATATCCCCCGGCCCTTTTCCAAAGGCCGGGAACAGGCCGGGATTTTTTCCGGATAAGCCGCCTTGGGATAGCGGATCATCACCGGCCCCGGCGCGACAAGGGCCCAGTCCAGCATAAGGGCAAGTTCCTCCTTTCCCGCGGGAGCCAGGAGGGTCATATTCGGAACCGGCGCGAAAAGGCTGATGTCAAAAAGGCCCTGATGGGTTTCCCCGTCATCACTTACAAAACCTGAACGGTCCAGGGCAAAAACAACCGGAAGATTTTGCTGGGCCACGTCATGGATCACCTGATCCACGGCCCGCTGCATAAAGGTGGAATAAACCGCCACCACCGGCCGCAGCCCTTGCAGGGCTAATCCCGCCGCAAAGGTTACCCCGTGTTCCTCGGCTATGCCCACGTCAAAAAAACGGCCGGGAAAGGCATTCTTAAAGGGGGAAAGGCCCGAGCCCTTTTCCATGGCCGCGGTAATTGCAACCACCCGCCCGTCCCGGCCTCCCGCTTCAAGGAGGGCCTGGGCAAAGGCGTCGGTAAACATCCCCGCCCCCTTCCCCCGGGAAAGGCCGCCGGAAACGGAAAAGGAGGATACCCCGTGGTAGCTTCCGGGATCATCCTCGGCAAAATTGTAGCCCTTCCCTTTCCGGGTAATTACATGGACCACTACCGGCCGGTCAAGCTTCCGCACATCCCGGAGCAGTTCCGTAAGCCGCTGGATATGGTGCCCTTCAACGGGGCCCACATATTCAAAACCCAGGTCCACAAAAAAATTATCGGTATAAAAGACCGCCTTCACCGCCCGCTTGAGCCGGACTATGGCTTCAAAAACCAAATCCCCCGCCAAGGGCAGCCCCTTCACCAGGGCATCAAAGCTGCGGCGGAAATATTGGTAACGCCCCTTCATAGACAGGCGGCTCAGATATTTTGAAAGCCCCCCTACATTGGGGCTTATGGACATCTTGTTATCGTTAAGGATCACCACCAGGGGCAGGCCCAACTGTCCCGCGTGGGAAAGGGCCTCATAGGCAAGCCCCCCCGTCAGGGCGCCGTCCCCGATAACCGCCACAACCCGGTGTTTCTCCCCCCGCAAAACAGCTCCCGCGAGAAGCCCCAGGGCGGCGGAAACGGAGGTGGAAGCATGGCCCGTATCAAAGGCGTCATAAACACTTTCGGAACGTTTGGGAAACCCCGCCAGCCCTCCGTAGCGGCGGAGGGATGAAAAGGCGGCATAACGGCCGGTTAGCAGTTTATGGGTGTAACACTGGTGCCCCACATCCCAAACTATTTTATCCTCCGGCCCGTTAAAGGCGAGATGCAGGGCAATGGTCAACTCCACCACGCCCAGGTTGGAAGCCAAATGCCCGCCGTTCCGGCTTACCGTGGCAATGATCAGCTCCCGAATTTCAGCGGCAAGCCGGTTAAGTTCATCATAACCGGCATTCCGGAGATCGCTGGGTCCGCGTATCTGAGCTAAAAGGGATGGTTTCCGCATATTTTATATTTACTACCGCCCCCGTTTCTCAACAGGAAGGCTCTAAAAAACAAATTACGAACCTTCGGTCCGGTTATACCTCTCCCCCCAGATGGCGGGCGGATTCCTAGGTTTAGTGCTAAATTTCTACAAGCTTAAGGTTATTTAAGCCGGAACAGAACATAAACCGAAGGTTCATTGAATCTTTAGTTCAAAACCAGACTTTCGAATAAAGGCGCAACTATTTGTTTTTGTGCCGGTTTCTTCTCAGCTTCTTCTTGCGTTTATGGGTTGCAATTTTTCGTAGTTTGCGTTTTCTTCCGCAGGGCACTTCAAACTCTCCTTTACTTAAGATAATTCTGTTCCGCCGGCCGGATAAGCGCCGGGCAAACAGGAAAGTTTGTAAAGTATGAAGCAGAGCGGGTAAAAGATCAATAGGCAAATTTTACCCGCCCCCCTCAAAGGAGCCTGAAAAATTCCGCCAGTTCCCCGCGGATCTGCCCCGCCGGATTGTCTTCGGCGGAAATCCAGACAACGCCGGGGATGGACTCAAAATAGGCGATCTGCCGTTTGGCATAGCGGCGGCTGTTCCGGGCTACCAGGGCTTCCACGGCGGGGAGGTCCTGGGAAAGGCAGACCGCGCCCTCCGGAGATTCCACAAAGAACTCCCGGTAGCCGATAGCCCGCATCCCCGGGTCCCGGGGGCCATAGCCCGCGTCCCGGAGCCAACGCAGCTCGCCGGGAAGGCCGGAACGGAACATAGCGGCGCAGCGCTCGTTTATGCGGCGGTAAAGCTCCTCCCGGTTCCGTTTAAGGCCGATGATGAGAAAACGGTAGTTTCCCCGGGCGGGCTTCCCTTCCGCCCCCCTCCCGGAGGCCCGGTAGGAACTCAGGGGCCGCCCCGACAGGCGGAAAACCTCCAGTGCCCGTAAAAGCCGGTACTCGTCGTGGAGATGGATCCGCCCGGCGATGACCGGATCGCAGGAGGCAAGTTCTTCCGCCAGGGCGGCGGCCCCCTTGAGGCGCAGCTCTTCCCGGAGCGCGGCCCGTATGCCCCCGTCCGAGGGGGGCGTTTCGGGAAGGCCGGTTATAAAGTTTTTAAGGTAAAACCCGGTCCCCCCGGAAATGACGGGCAGCGCCCCCCTGCCGTTTATTTCCCGGACCGCCTCGTCGGCCAGGCGGACAAATTCCCCCGCGTTAAACTGTTCGCCGGGACTCCGGATATCGATGAGATGGTGGGGAAAAAGGGACCTCAGCCGGGGAGAAGGTTTGGCGGTGCCAATATCCATGCCCCGGTAGACCTGCATAGAATCGGCGGAAATAAGCTCCGGGGGCCGGGGAAAGGCCCCTTCCTCAAAGAGTTGTTCCAGAATTTCGGTCTTTCCCGAAGCGGTGGGCCCAAAAAGTATTACAACTTGAAACAACGGAACGGCTTCCCCTTCCGGCATCCCTTACTCTTCTATGCGGAATTCAATCTGTTGGGTAAAAACCTGCCGGGCAGCCAGGGAAACGACCTTCCCGTCGTTAAGCTCAATATCGGGATCCTTCAGCATGGAAAGCTGGTAAGAACGGCGGGAAGCGGCGGAGGTAATTTCATACATATTACTATCGTATTCAATGAGTTCTTCCAAAGGAAATATCATAATAGAATAGTATAACATTTTGGAGAATTTGTGTAAAGACAAGAATTGCCCCAACACAGGGCTCCCGCATTTGCCTTGTCATAAATTGTTGACTTTTTAGATATTGTCCCATACACTTAATATCATGAACCTGAAAACAGTATTGACAAAAGAAACCATCAGCATGCATCTGAGAGGAACAACCAAGCAAGAGATTATCAACGAATTGCTTGATATTCTTGTAAGGGCGAATAAAATACAGGATCGGGAAGCGGCTTTATCCGCCGTCATGGAACGGGAAGAAAAAATGTCCACCGGCATGAAACACGGCATCGCGATTCCCCATGGGAAAAGCGCCACCATCCGTGATTTGGTTGCCTGTATCGGGATTTCCGATCTTCCCGTAGAATTTGACGCTTTGGATCATGAACCTTGCAGAATATTCATCATGACCCTTTCGCCAATCGAAAAAACCGGCCCCCACCTTCAATTCCTCGCGGAAATCAGCCTGCTTTTTAAAAGCTCCGAAAAACGTCAGGAAATTCTGCAGGCCGCCTCCGCGGAGGAAATACTCCGCATCCTGGCCGAATGAGCCGGCGGGGACAGGGCCCCGCCTTCCATCTAACCTTTTTTATACGAGACTCAAAACAAAAATTGCCGGGCTGTTCTGGGAGGGCCTGATAACCTTGACCGGTCCAAAGGGCGGCTCCTCCGGGCGGGCCGCGCAAAGGAGCCTTTTTTGAATATCCAAGACCGGCATATCACCGATGACGAGGGGCGGATCCTCATGCTCCGGGGCTGCAACCTGGGGGAAAAGTTCCTGGGGGCATCTTCCGGCGAGGCCGATCCGAAACATGGAGGGGAATATTCCCCGGCGGATTACCCCTTTCCCCTGGAAGAGGCGGAGGATCATTTTGCGCGGCTCTCTTCCCGGGGCTTTACCTTTATCAGGCTGCCCCTCACCTGGGAAGCCCTGGAACATGAGGGGCCGGGAATTTATGACGAGGCATATCTTGCCTATCTAAGAAAAATCCTTTTGATTGCCGGGAAAAGGGGGCTTTCCGCCTTTATCACCCCTTATCAGGAAGGCCGGCAGACAGGCCGGGCGGGTTTTCCCCCCTGGGTTCCGGAAAGGATCGGCTTTGACGGGGGCCGCCTGGAATCCGCCGGGCACTATGCCGGGTCCACCCTCCGCACCCTTTTTTTGCCGGAAATGCCTTTGCCCCGGATTTGCTTATCGAAGGGGCAAAAGCCCAGGACTGGCTCCAGGAACGGTATCTTTCGGCCATGGGGCATTGCTACAGGCGGCTCAAAAACTGCGCCGCTATTGCGGGCTGGAGTGCCCTGGGAGAACCCGGCCGGGGCTTCATCGGCGCTAAAAGCCTGGCGGGTCCCGGCGGGGCTTTCCCCGGCCCCTTTCAAAGCATGGTCGCCGCTTCAGGTTATGCCGCGAATGACGGCGGCGGGCGCATTGCCGGATACCGGCCCCTTAATCCCCAGGGGCTTTCCCTTTTTAAGCCGGGTTATGGCTGTCCCTGGAAACAGGCGGGGGTTTGGACCGATGAGGGGGGAAAACCCAGGCTTCTGCGGGAGGATTATTTTTATCTTTTCCGGGGAAAACCGGTATGTTTTGCCGAGGATTTTCTTAAACCCTTTATTCTCCGCTTTGCCGGCCGGATGCGGGAACTGAGAAAAAAAACCATCATCCTGGTGGAAGGAGCCCCCGGGGAAGCCCCCCCGTCATGGCAGCCCGGAGACGGGCCGGGGGCGGTTTATGCCTTTGCCCTTTCGGGCAATAAAAAGCCGGAAGAAGGGGGAGCGGACAGCGCTTCCGGGGAGCCCTTTGAACAGAGCCTGCCGATCCGGGAACCCCCGGGGGATATACCCTGCCTTACCGGGGCATGGGACCTTGGCGGGGAAAGCCGCGCCCGGTGCTACGATGCCCTGGACAAAAACCTGATCCACGGGGCCGTCGAAACCTATAAACCGGGGGTCCCCCTGGAGGGAATGATCCGGCCCTACCCCCTGGCTACCGCCGGGATCCCCCTGAAAATCCACTGGGACCGGGAAAAGGGCCGTTTTACCTACCGTTTTCTGCCTAATCCGGATACAGGGTCCCCCACGGAAATCTACATCCCCCCGGTCCAGCCCGGCGGGGAACCCGGGCTTACCCTGGAAATCCGGGAGCCCGGGGCCGGCCCGGAGGCCGCCCTGATCCGGTCTTTTTACGATTCCCGCCAGGGAAAGGGGATCATCACCAATGCCGGTTACCGGGGGGACATAGAAATAGTCATCACATTTTCGGAACGGAAAAACTCTTCGATCCGGTTTTGATACGCCAGCACTCGGGAAATATAATCCAGGGTGTTTTTGGGGGTGCCGTCCTGGCGGACCCGGGTCATCCCGGCGTTATACATAGCCAGACCGGATATTTCGGAACCGCCGGTGTCGATACACCAGCGCAGATGGGCTAAGGCGTAATAGGCGTTGACGCTGGGATTAAAAAAATCTTCCTCCAGGAGCTGGGGGAAAGAATAGGAGTTAAGCTGGAAAAGGCCCCGGTCAATGCTTTGATTCCGGTTTTTCCGGTTGACCGCCCGGATATTATACCTGCTTTCCTCCCAGCAAAGGGCAAAGGCCAGGCTGGGCGGTATGTCAAAGGCATCGGCATTGGTTAATACAATGGCCGCGACCTCGTTGGATTTGGTAATCAGGCCGAACAGGCTGACAATCCTGTCCCGGGACACCACATTCCGGTAGGATCTCAGGATGATGTCCGTCTTATTCCCCGGCTCGGGAAAAACCGGCGCCGGAAAGGCCGGGGCCGGAAAAGCCGGCTCCGGAGGTTCAGGCCCGGCAAGGGGCTGGGAAGAATCTTCGGAGCTTATTTCATCCGCCGGATCCGTCTTATGGGGAATAGTAAAAAAACAAATAACTGCCGATATCCATAAACTCAACAAAAAAGGAGCAACATAAATTGTTCTGGATTGATTCACTGTACACTCACCTTCACCAACTTTTACAAATATTTTTAAATTTTCTAACCGTTCTTCAGCCGGCTTGCCGAAAAATGCCCTTTGGCACTGCCCGGCAACCTTTACCATAAAAAGGCGGCTGAATTGTTAGTTACCAGTACTTTATTAAAAATAAGTAATAGAAATAAGAAAGGCAATAATTTTTCACAAAAAAGAAATCTATTAAAAGGCGGAATCCATAGCCCGGGCCTTGGAAACCGCCCCGGATTTTAGGCCCCTTCCCTCTCGATGGTCCTGACCCGGATAATGCCCTTTACCGCCTTAACCTGGGCCAGGGCGGATTCGGGAATCCGCTGCTCCGTGTCTATAATGTTGTAGGCATATTCATCCCGGTGATGGTTGATCAGGTCCATGATATTGATGTCCGCCCCGGCCAGGATGGTGGTTATCTGGCCCACCATGTTCGGAATATTCCGGTTTGCCACCAGGAGCCGGTGGGGGGCCCGCTGGTCCAGTTTGCACCGGGGAAAATTTACCGAATTCCGGATGGTCCCGGCTTCCAGGAAGTCCATAAGTTCATGGACCGCCATAAGGGCGCAGTTATCCTCCGCCTCCGGGGTGGAGGCCCCCAGATGGGGGATACAGACAGCCCTGGGGCAGGCCAGGAGTTCGGCGGAGGGGAAATCCGTCACATAGGAGGCCAGTTTTTCCGAATTCAGGGCGGCGATAATATCCGCCTCATTGACCAGCCCTCCCCGGGCGAGGTTAATGATCCGGCTCCCCTTTTTCATAAACCGGAATTTTTCCGCGTCCAAAAGGCCCCGGGTGGCATCGTTAAGGGGGGTGTGGAGGCTTACATAGTCCGCCTTGGCCAAAAGCCCCTCCAGGGTATCCGCCCGGAGGACCTGCCGGGAGAGGTTCCAAGCGGCGTCCACCGAGATATAGGGGTCGTAACCTACCACGTCCATCCCCAGGGCCACCGCGTCATTGGC
>JAITRD010000287.1 GCA_031288575.1 Treponema sp.
AAAAAGCTGGAAGGGGCGGAATTTATCGACAAGGTGATCGACATCGACCAAAGCCCCATCGGCAGAACCCCCCGGTCAAACCCCGCCACCTATGTGGGGGTCTTTTCGGGGATCCGGGACCTCTTCGCGAGCCTCCCGGAGGCAAAGATGCGGGGGTATAAGCCCGGGCGTTTTTCCTTTAACGTCCGGGGGGGGCGGTGCGAAAACTGCCAGGGGGACGGGACCATCAAAATCGAGATGAACTTCCTCCCCGATGTGTATATCACCTGCGATGTGTGCCACGGCCAGCGTTTCAACAAGGAAACCCTGGAGATCCGTTACAAGGGAAAAAACATCGCCGACGTGCTGGACATGACCATTGAGGAGGCGGCGGAATTTTTTGCCTATATCCCCCATGTTGCCCGGAAGATGGATACCCTCCTTTCAGTGGGGCTGGGTTATGTCAAACTCGGCCAATCCGCCCTGACCCTTTCCGGCGGCGAAGCCCAGCGGGTCAAACTCGCCCTGGAACTTTCCAAACGTTCCACCGGCAAAACTCTTTATATCCTGGACGAGCCCACCACAGGGCTCCACTTTGCCGACGTAAAACAGCTCATGGCGGTGATCCAGCGCCTGGTGGACCAGGGTAATACGGTGATCATGATTGAACACAACCTGGACGTACTCCTCCAGGCGGATCATCTTATCGACCTGGGGCCCGAAGGGGGTGACCGGGGCGGGGAAATTGTGGTAACCGGAACGCCCGAGGAGGTGGCGGGATACTCCCGTTCCTATACCGGCAAATACCTCAAGGAACTCCTGGACCGGAACCGGAACGGCCGGCAAGGTTCTCCCCGGCGGACATGAAAAGGGCCCTCCGTCAGTTACCCAAAACCTTCCTGCTCATTTTGCTCGGCCTTTTAATCTCCGGGGGCCTTGTCTATGCCGGGGGAAACGCCGATCAGGGCGGGGCCGCGGAACCGGCCTTTCCCGGGGGGCCGGAAAGCCCGGGGCTTCCCCCCCCGGACGCACCGGAGCTGCCGGAGGCCGGTTCTGTTTCAGACGGCGGGGAAACGCCCCCTTCCGGGGAAGCGATAAGTCCCGAAGGGACGGCCTTGGGCCCGGAGGGAGAAGAAGCCCTCCCCCCGCCCGGCGGGGACAGCCCGGAAAGGGCGGATTCCCCGGCGGGGGAAGCCGGCCTTGAGCCGGCTTCCGGGGATGAGGATCTTCCCGAAGAGGAGGGGCTTTCCCCGGAAGAAAAAATCCTGGATATGGATATCAAAACCTCAACCCTTTCAGAACTTGCCGCCTGGTGCCGGAACCTGGGTTTAAGCGAAGGGGGAGCCCGGGAGGATTTAGCGGCCCGGCTGCGGGACTACTACGGGTTTTCCGCTCCGGCGGGGGAAGAGGAATCTTCCGATAAAAAGGTCATCACCATCGAATCCGCCAAAAGCACCGAATACTTCACCCTGGAAACGGTGGATGAAGAGTATGCCCGCCTCCAGGGGGATGTGATCGTAAGCCTTAAGGACGGCGACGCGGTACACCGCATTAAGGCCTGGGAGATCCTTTACAACCGGACCCGCAACCTCCTCACCGCCTCGGGGGGGGTGGAGTATATCAAAACGGAAAACGACACCATAGAGACTTTTAAGGGGGACCGGATTACCGTTGATCTTGACGACTGGTCCAGCATCCTTTTGGAGGGATTGTCCGAGCGGGGAATGTCCGATGAAGATACGGTCTACCGTTTCGCGGGTACCCTGATTTCCCGGACCGACGAGGAGGTAACGGTCCTTACCAAGGCGGAAATTACCAATGCCAAAAATGAAGAAGCCCTTTGGTCCCTCAGGGCCTCGAAAATTTGGCTCCTGCCCGGTTCGGATTTTGCGATCCTCAACGCGATCCTTAAGGTAGGGGAAGTGCCTGTTTTGTATATCCCCTACTTTTATTACCCCGCCGATGAGATTGTTTTCCATCCTGTTATGGGCTACCGGTCCCGGGAGGGGAATTTTTTACAAACCACCACCTATATCCTGGGCCGGCCCCAGACCACGGATACCGCGGAAAGCTCCTTTACCAAAATTTTGGGAAACAGCCCGGACATGGAAAAAAAACGGGAGGGGATATTCTTGCGCAGTACCGGGCGTAAGTCCCAGGACCTCAATGACGTCCGCTTGTCCCTGTTTATGGATTTTTACGCCAACCTGGGCGCTTACATAGGCACCGAATTGGCCCTGCCCAAGAAGGGCATCTTCGGCGCCTCGAACCTGTCCGCGGGGATAGGCTTTACCCGGGATGTTCACCTGCTCAATAACAGTTATACCCCCTTTGCCAAATATGACGGAACCAGCGATTGGAATACCGGCTGGTTGTTCGCCTATGAAGTGCCCTTCCGGTTCCGCCTGCTGACTACCGGCTCCCTCTCCGGCACCTACGGGACCTTCAACTGGTCTTTGCCCTTTTATTCGGACCCCTATGTCAATCAAGACTTTTTAGATCGCGTGGAAAGCATGGATCTCATGAGCATGCTGATGGACTGGGGAAAGGAAGAGGAGGAAGATGAAACCGCCAACACCGCCTTAGGTTCCTATGAATGGCGGCTGAGCGGCTCCTTGAATCCCTCGGTCAACTCCCTGGCCCCCTATATTACCTCCCTTTCCGTTTCCAGCATCACCAGTACCGTTGCCTTTAGAACGAGAAATTCTACCAGGCAAGCCAATACGGTTTCTCCGGACCGGCTTTTCTTTTTCCCCGATAAAATTACCCTCTATTCCATAAATACCTCTGTTGCGGGAACCCCCTTTACCATTGGGGAAGCGAAAACAGCCGCGGCTCCGGAAACGGCCCCGGAGGGCAAACAGGAGGATCCCCTCAAGGATATCGGCGTCCCCCGTTCCCCCTGGGGAACCGCTGAAAAAAAGGGGGATGCCCCGCAAAATGCCAAGGATCCGGACCAGATGGTTCCTCCTCCGTTAAGCCAGCGTTTTGACATTCCCCTCGGTGGAGGCCCCCGGTTTTCTATTGACTACCGGCTGAACCCTTCTTCCGCTTCGGAAATGCAGTTCAGGTCCACCCAGCAAAACTGGCCGGAAGTGGAGGATATTGACTGGGGGGAGCTGTCTTCCATCCTTACCATGGTTCGAAGCGACGGCAGCATCGGCTTTAACCTTAACCAAAGCGGCGGAAGCCTCTATACCGCTTCAATGCAGTTCTCTGGGACCGGCTCCTGGCAGGACTATGTTTATTTAAACGAGGAAGCGGAGGAATATACCGACGCTTCGGGGGCGCCGGATTCCCAAAAAATAAACGACGCCCGCCTGCGGAATTATAACGCCGATTATTTTACCACCTCCTATTCCTTTTCCTCGACGGTAAAACCCCTTTATCAAAGCACGGTATGGGGGAATTCATCCCTTCAGTACACCCTTAAAGGGCTTTTGGCTAAGTCTGTTTTTAAAGGAACCGGGGAGGACCCCTCCTGGGATATTGAGCCCGGCGAGTGGGACAAGGAAAGCCTGGACACCCATCAGATTACCGCGAATTTTACCGCCTCCCTGCGGGATCAGGTTCAGAATCTTTCGATTATTACCGATCTGGCCCCCGAGGATGACGCGGTCACGGGAAATGCGACCTTCCGGTTCCTGATTTCGGAAACCAACTTCCGGGGCAAGATATTTGAACCCTATGATGAGGAACTGCGGGTTTTTGAACCCCTTTATTTTACCGAAACCCTGCGGTTTACCCCGAAGGTTTCTTTCCAGCAGACCCTTACCTTTGATCCGGAGCTTAAGGAATACACCAATTCGGCTTCCACCCTAAGCTTGGGAGGGTTATCCGCTTCCCTCACCGCGATTCGGGCCTATTCCTACCGCCTGGAATCCCAGGGCTGGATACAAAACACCGGGGAGGAGAACCTTAAATTCGGCTTGCAGAGCCTTCGGGTAGTTTATAACCAAAGTTTTAAGAAAGAATCCCTTTGGAAAAACCGGCTTTCCTTTGCGGTGAATGTGAATTCCGCCCTCAATTTTGATTTGCAGCGTTATACCTATTCACAATTTTCCTTTACCATGGGAGTCAGCATGAAAATTACGAATTTTCTGGACTTGAGCTTTTCCGCCACCTCGATAAACGCGGTTGTTTTCCGCTATATTCAGAATTTCCCCTTTTTCGACCTGCCCGTGGAGCTTCCCGGGGAACGGAATGTCTTTATTGATCTTTTGAATTCCTTCCGGTTTGATAACGAGGAACTGCGGAAAAGTTCCGGCTTTAAATTAAAAAGCTTTAATATCGCCCTGACCCATCATTTGGGGGATTGGAACGCAAAATTAGGGATCACCCTTTCCCCCTACCTGGATCAGACTTCATTCCCCTACCGTTATAAATTCAACAACGAGATTTCTTTTCTGGTCCAGTGGGTGCCCCTTAGTGAAATAAAGACCGAAATGAGCTATGATAAGGATAAACTTGTTTTTAAATAAAGGCGGAAACGGGGCTATTGACTTCCCATGGGGGGAATTATAAACTTCCGCCATAGAGGTTAAATGGAGGAAAGCATTACCATCGTTTTGGATAACCGGGAACTTCTGTCCGGTGTATGCGGAGCGAATGACGGCAATCTTAAGGTTATTGAGGGATCCTTAGGCGGGCGTATCGCTGCCCGGGGAAACGAAATCCGTTTGGAGGGGGTCGATGAGGCCGGCCTGCGGTTTTTCAAAAAAATGATGGATAATCTTATCAGCGCGGTGCGGGAAGGCGAAACCCCTTCTCCGGAATATGTCCGGGCCCTGGCGGGAAGCCTTGGCATTGACAGCCCCGGAACAGGCGGCGCCCCGGCCTCCCGGGAAAATGCCGGGGAAGGGTCCGACCCCATACGGGACGCCCTTATTTATATTCCCCAGGGATTCACCCGGGTCTTTCCCCGGAGCCGGAACCAGGCCGCCTATATCCAGGGCATGCGGACCCATGACATTACTTTTTGCGTCGGTCCCGCGGGGACAGGAAAGACCTATCTTGCCGTCGCGGAGGCCCTGCGTTTGGTTTTATCAAAAAAATTACGGAAGCTGGTATTGACCCGGCCGGTGGTGGAAGCCGGAGAGAGCCTGGGCTTCCTGCCGGGGGATCTAACCCAAAAGATCAACCCCTATCTCCGCCCCCTCTATGACGCCATGGAAGCCCTGATCCCCTATGAATCGATACACCGTATGGAAGAAACCCGGGCCATAGAGATTGCGCCCCTGGCCTATATGCGGGGAAGAAGCCTGAACGACAGCATGATCATCCTGGACGAAGCTCAAAATACCACCAAGGAACAAATGAAGATGTTCCTCACCCGGATCGGCCAGGGGGCCCGGGCGGTTATTACCGGAGACGCCACCCAGATTGACCTCCCCAAACGGGTCGATTCCGGGCTTTTGCATGCCATTTCGGTTCTTTCCGGAATAGAAGGGATCCATTTTTCCTACCTCCATACCGCCGATGTGGTTAGGAATCCTCTCATAAAAAAGATAATACAGGCCTATGACAACGAAAAAAAAGCATGAACTTTGGCCGCCCTTGGCCCAGGTTCTCAGCAGCAGCCTTCTCAAAAAAATTTTACAGCTCCGCCCGGTTCCCGCCTTAACTACCCTTTTCGCTTTTCTGGTTTCCGCCGGCGCCGTTATCAGCAGCATGAACAGCGGGGACAAAACGGGGGATTTTGCCGATTTTGAAGTCGGCCGGGTAGCCGAGCGGGATGTTATCGCGGAACGTACCCTTTCCTATGTGGATGAGGCCGCTACCCGGCTCAAGATTGAGGCCCAGGAACGGCTTATTCCCGCGGTGTTCTCCTATTCCCGGGCGGTAAACGAGGATATGCAGAAAAATTACGCGAATTTTATCCAGCTTTCGAAGGATCTGATTAACGAGGGGGATTCCCCGGAAGCCTATATACTGAAAATCCAGGCCCAATTTCCGGGGATGTTTTCCAGCGATGCCCTGGAAAAATTATTCCGGAATGAAAACAGGGAAGATTTTCCCGAATCGGCCGCCCTGACGTTGCGTTATTTTTGGGAAACCGGCGTTTTTGCCCTCCCCCAGACAGGGCTTGAGTCCTACAATCCGGATGTGGTGGAGCTGCTCCATAACAATTCCGACACCCGGATAGAACGGGAAGAGCTTCATCGCGGCGCTATTATTACCCTGGATACCCTGGAGGAACATTTCAGGCAATATATCGACAGGGAGTCCTATCCCGTTTCTTTTAAGGCCATCGCCTGGGACCTGCTTAGTCCTTTTATCAAGGAAAATGTCTTTTTTTCTCCCCAGGATACGGAGCAGCGGGTGGCGGAGATGAAAAGCCAGACGGAGCCGGTGATAAAACACATTGATCAGGGAGCACGGATTGTGAGGAAAGGTTTCATCATTACCGATGAGGACATGGTCCAATTACGGGCCCTGGAATTTTCCCTCTCCGGCAGGGATCCCCGGACTGTCCTCGGGCGCATCCTGGAGTTGCTCCTGGTATACGGCTTCCTTGTCTTCCTGGGAAGCAAACCCGTGGTGGGCCGTTCCCTAAGCGACACGGAAATATACCTCCTTTCGTCCTTATCGGTCCTGTATATTATTTTGGCGCTTTTAGCGCGGAATCTCCTTGTTAGTACCGATTATTTGCCGGTTTCGGTGGTGCTCCCCACGGCCCTGGTGGTAATGCTGCCTTCCATTCTGATAAGCCCCCGTTTGGCCATGGCCATGGGCCTGGTATTGCCCCTGGGGGTTTTTCTTCCCGGCATTTTCGATACCTTCGCCTATTTTTTTGCCCTTGTTTCGGGGGTGGTAGCGTCCTATACCCTGCGGGGAGCCGAAAAAAGAATGGACCTGATCAAGGCGGGGCTTATTATCGCTGCCGCCAACGGCATCTCCGCCGTTGCCATCCTCCTTCTCAGGCAGGCGGATCCGGGGGTTTATCCCTTTATTCTTTTTTGGGCGGCCTTTAACGGCGTCGCTTCGGGGATGCTGGTCCTGGGGGTTCTTCCCCTGATGGAGCATATCCTCAGCGCGGCAACCGCCTTCCGGCTGATAGAGCTTTCGGACTTGAATTCCCCTTTGCTCAAACGGCTTTTTACCGTCGCCCCGGGAACCTACAGCCATTCCATCATGGTGGCAAACCTGGCCGAGGCGGCCTGCCAGGAAATCGGGGCCAATTCCCTCCTCGCCCGGGTGGGGGCTTATTACCACGATATTGGAAAAATGGACCAGCCCGATTATTTTGTGGAAAACCAAACGGTTTATAATAAGCACGACGATCTTTCCCCCCGGCTTTCAGCCACGATCATCCGCAGCCATGTAAAGCTGGGGGTTGAAAAGGCCCGCAGTTTAGGGCTTCCCCAGGCGGTAACCGATATCATCGCGGAACACCACGGCAATTCGGTAATCACCTGGTTTTATAACGAGGCCCTTAAAAAGGAAACCCAGGTTAATAAGGAAGATTTTACCTACCCGGGCAACCCTCCCTGTTCCCGGGAATCGGCGGTGGTCATGCTCGCCGACGTATGCGAGGCGGCGGTCAGGACCCTTAAAAAACCAAACGCCTCAAAGATAGAAAAATTCATTCAGGAACTTTTCAGCGCCAAGGTTGAACACGGTCAGCTCGCGGAATCGGAACTGACCTTCCGGGACCTGGAAACCATTAAACAAGCCTTTGTCCGGGTTCTTGCGGGGCATTACCATTCCCGGATTGAGTACCCAAAATTGCCGAAGGAAATAAATTCCCCCGAGGGGAAGGGAAACGCCGAGGAATCCTTCCCATGAACCGGGTAGAAGTCAATGCCGAAGAAGTGCCGCTTCCCCCCTGGGCTTTCCGGGTCGTCCCCTTTATCCTTAAGGTGTTAGATCAAATTCACCGGGACGGATGGGATCTTTCGGTATTATTCTGTAATAATAATTATATCCGTTCCCTCAACGCCCGGTTCCGCTGCCGGGATGAGCCTACGGATGTGCTTTCCTTTGCCCTGGGGGAGACCCTGGAAGACGGGGAAGCGGGCAGGCGGTATCTCCCGGGGGATATCGTTATATCCCTGGAAACCCTGGCGGAAAACGCCCGGTATTTCCATGTCGCCGAAGATGAAGAATTGCGCCGCCTTTTAATCCACGGCGTGTTGCATTTAGACGGTTTGGATCATGACTCTAACGAAAAGAAGGAGCCCATGTTACAACTGCAGGAAAAAATATTGGCGGATTTAGCCGGGGAGTGTATTCTTTCATGAGCATCGGAACTTTCGCGCGGGGGCTTTTTAAAAAAACCGGGGGAGAAATAAACAGGAAAACCTACCAGGCCCTGGAAACGGATCAGCGGGAAATGATCCGGGGGGTGGTGGAGCTTTCGGGGACTACCGTCAAGGAGGTTATGGTTCCCCGGATCGACACGGTGTTTCTTTCCGCGGGAGCCTCGGAGGACGAATTGCTCTCCTGCATCTCCGAAAGCGAACATTCCCGCTTCCCTGTTTATGAAGAAACCATCGACAACGTCATCGGCATCCTCTATGTTAAGGATGCGCTCAAATGCCTGGTCCGCAATGATGAATTTGACATCCACCGTCTTTTACGAAAGCCCTTTTTTGTCCCCGAATCGAAACACATCGACGATCTGCTTCGGGAGTTACGCCGCCGTCGGGTCCATATCGCGGTGGTGGTGGATGAATACGGCGGGGTTTCGGGAATAGTTTGTATGGAAGACATTATTGAAGAAATAATCGGGGATATTCAGGATGAATTTGACCATGAGCGGGAGGATGTAATCCGGATTGGAAACGGGGTTTTTCTCTGCGACGCCCGGGTCAATTTAGAGGATCTGACGGAAGAGATCGGGGTAACCCTGCCTGTGGAAGATTTTGATACCCTGGGGGGATTTGTTTTTGACCTCTTCGGGAAAATCCCGGTTAAATATGAAAAAGCCGTCTACGAGGGGCATGATTTTATTGTTCAAGACATGGAAGGCCATAAAATCAACACGGTAAAAATCGTTTTAAAACGGGAGAGTGCTTCATGAAACGGGGCGCCCTTTGTCTTTTGATTTCTGTTATCCTTCTCCTGGGACTGGGGAGCCCCTTGAATTCCCAGGACCGTTCCGGCGCGGCCTTCTACTATGAACGGGGCCGGGCCTCTATGATCGAAGAAGACTGGTATTCCGCAATGGAGGCTTTTATCGAATGCCTCAGGCTGAATCCGGCCCATGCCGAGGGGACCGCCGCCCTGGCGGAGTGTTACTACGAGCTGGGGGAATTCGATCAAGCCCTCCTTTGGGCCCGGAAAGCCCGCTCCCTTGCCCGGGGCAATATGGCCCTGGCCAATTTGGAAGCCTTTATCCTCATCGCCCTGGGCCGGCTTGAGGGGGCCGAAGCGGTTATTGCCGAAGTCCTTACCCGGGAGCCCTATAACCGGGAGGCCCTCTTTGCCCAGGCGGAACTGGACATCGCCCGGGGCCACGCTTCCGACGCGGCGGCCCGTTACCGGGAGGCGGTACGGCGTTTCCCCGATGACCGGCGGCTTCTGCTTTCCCTGGCCCTGGTTTTAGGCTCCCTGGGAGACCGGGAAAACGCCCGGTTTTATACGGAGCGGGCCCTGATCCAGCATCCCGAAGATTTCCGGGTTTATTATTATGCCGCCTACCTGGATGCCCAGGGGGAGCGGCTCAGTTCGGCGGTCCGCTACGCCGAACAGACCCTGTTTTACCGGAGCGGGTTTGCCCCCGCCCGGTCCCTTTTGGCGTCCCTCCGCTACCGCCTGGGCCAGTTTGATGAAGCCGCCCGGCTTGCGGATGAGCTTATCGCCCTGGACCGGAACGATACCGCCGCATGGTACCTCAAGGGTCTTTCTTACAGCATGACGGGACGGAATATGGACGCCATAACGGTCCTCTCCACCGCGTCAATCATCGATCCGGAGGACGAATTTATCCGCGTCGCCCTGGAAGAACTTCTTATTTCCGAGACCAACCCGGAGGATTCCCTCCGGAGCCGCTGGGCGGACTGGCATTTTATCCGTGCCCGGGATTTCCGGTCCCGGAATCTGGCGGAACAGGCCCTTTTTGAATACCGCCGGGGTTTGAGGCTTAACCCCTATGCCCCTGACCGGCGGGAATATGCGGAACTCCTGCGGATGCAGGGTTATCCCGCCCGGTACCTGGAGGAACTCAAGTTCATGCAGGACCTGGGCCTGGCAGATCGGTCCCTGAACGATGCTGTAGAGACCTATGACTCCTTCCTGGAGGGAGCCCTCTACCGGCGCTGGTCGGTGGAGCCGGTGGATTCCTTCAAGCGGCACTGGAAGGTCTCGGTCTTTTCCCTGGCGTCCCAATCCGCCTTTTACCATGTTGACGCGGGAGCCATGGCGGCCTCCTATGTAAAGGACCTTCTGGTCCACGACCGGAATATCAGCCCCATGGACACGGTCCTGCGGCAGCCCTCGTTTTCCCAGGCCTTCAGGAGCGCCCGGGAGGCGGATGCGGACTATTTCTTTATCCTTTCGGTAACCGAGAACGAACGGGATCTTTCCCTTAAAGGGGAACTATTTGTGGGCCGGACCGGTTCCCCGGCGGGAACCTTCTACGCCTACCGCACCGGCGCGGACCGGCTGAGAAACGCTTCCCGGAATATCACGGATCAGCTCGCCGCGGCCTTGCCCTTCCGGGGCGAACTGATTCAAAGACGGGCCGCCCAGGGCCTTATTAATAAGGGCAGGGCCGACGGGGTAGAAACCGGCGCGGTCTATGAGGTGGTCAAAAAGGGACGGCCCCTGGTTTTAAACGAGGGAATCGGCCTCTCCTACTCCGCCGAGGATGTGGTGGGAACCCTGCTCATCGGCACCGCCGATGAGGAAGTAGCCGCCGGAACCCTGAGCCGGAACGGCTTCTTTGACCGCATTGAAATCGGAGACGAGATTATCCTCCAAAAAGAAAAACCCGATAAGCTCCCTCCAGCCGAAAACGCGGTGGACCCCCAACTGCGGAATCTCCTCAGGACCCTGCGCTAGTTTCCCGTTTTCGGGGGAGGCTCATTCGCTCCGGAGGGCCTCCCCTATCGTCTGATAAAGCCGGTCGGCCAGGTTTTTTTTCCTTTCCTCCGGGGGAAGTTCCGCGGTATTAACCGGCGGGCAAAAGGTTACCCGCACCGGTACGGCTTTAACCCGGTATGTTTTTTCAAATACGTCATAACTGCCGCTTATCGCCACCGGCACAATGGGGACGCCCGCCTGGGTGGCGAGTTTTAATGAGCCCGAATGGAAGGGAAGCAGCCCCCGGCCTTTGCTCCGGGTCCCTTCGGGGAAAACAAGCATCCTCCCGCCGGATTTTAGCCGCCGGATCCCCTTGTTAATGGTTTTTAAGGCCCGGCGGATATTTTTTCTGTCGATGAAAAGCCCTCCGAGAAGAAAAATCCATATATTTAAAAAGGGAATAAAAAGAAGTTCCTTTTTTGCGATAAATCCGAAGGGCCTGCCGATAAGGGCGAGGGCCAAAATAATGTCAAAAATGCCTCCATGGTTGCAAACAAAACACAGCCCCCCCCTGGAGGGAATATTTTCTTTGCCCTTGACCTGGAGTTTGCAGCCGGTACACTTGATGATGATAAGGGCCCATATCTTGCCGATTAGGTAAATCACCCATCCCATGGGTTTTTTTAGCCCGAGGCAGCTCAAGACAAAGGCGGCTATCCCCAGAGGGAAAGCTCCGACACTCGTGATGCCGGTAATGATAAAAAGCAAAGCGGTTTTAATAAAGGCCACAAAGGACTCCGCAAATAAAAAAGCTAAATTCCCAAAACGCCCTTTTATTATACACGATCACCGGTAAAAAACAAGAACTTTTCTCCCAAGCCGCAGGGGCGGCGGGATGAGAAACCCCTCCCCTAGGCTCTAAACTTGACCCACAATTCAGGCGGAATTTATTACCCCGGGGGTCGTTTATCCCCTTTTAGGCTAAATTTGACCCACTTTTCTTGAGTAGGCCCGCAGGAGAGGGGGAAAAGCTGGGAAAAAAATTTGGAATTCTCCGCCGGAGCGTATCGAAGATAGTGGAGGCGGGCTCTACAAGCGTTTTTTCCGGCATTTTCCCCTCCCCTGCGTGAATTACACAAAATTTTGTGGGTCAAGTTTAGCCCTAGGCTACCCTGCCAGGGCCGCCAATTTTTCCCGGATAAATTCGCTTTTTTCTTTCAGGCCGATGTTCCCGGTCTGCAGGATAAGGACGTTAGGTTCCCGGGGGTCCAGCTTTACCTTGCCGCTGCTTTCCTGCATAAGCCTGACCAGGCGATCCACCCTTACCTTGGAGACCTTGGCCATCTCAAGGCGCACGACGCCTCCCCGTTCCCGCAGGGAGGACACGGCAATTTCCCGGCAGATAAGGCGGATCTCCGCCAGGGAAAGGAGGGAGGCCGCCTCGTCCGGAAGGGGGCCGAAGCGGTCCAAAAGTTCGGCGTAGAGGCTGTCCAGCTCTTCCTTATCCCGGATGGTGGCGATCTTTTTATAAACCTCCATCTTCTCCTGGGGGGAATCGATATAGGCGTCGGGGATAAAGCCGGAGTATTCCAGTTCCAGAAGGGTCTCGGTTTCGGCCTCGTAATGGTCGTCCTCCAGCTTTTTTACCGCCTCGTCCAAAAGCCGCAGGTAGAGGTCGAAGCCTACGGAATAAATATCCCCGGACTGTTCCCGGCCCAGAAGGTTCCCCGCCCCCCGGATCTCCATGTCCTTCATGGCGATCTTGAAACCCGAGCCCAGTTCGGTAAAGTCGGAAATCACCTGGAGCCGTTTCATGGCCACCTCCGAAAGGGCCTTTTCCTGGGGGTAAAAGAGGTAGGCATAGGCCACCCGGTCGGAACGGCCCACCCGGCCCCGGAGCTGGTAAAGCTGGGAAACCCCGTACATATCCGCCCGGTCAATGATGATGGTATTCACGTTGGGGATGTCGATGCCGTTTTCGATGATGGTGGTGGATACCAGGACATGGAAGCCCCCGTGGATGAACCGGTGCATCACGTCCTCCAGGTCCCGGGGGTCCATTTGCCCGTGGGCGGTATCCACCAGCATCTCCGGAACCAGGCGCTCAATTTTTATCCGGGTTTCGTTCAGGCTCTCTATCCGGTTGTGGAGGAAAAAGACCTGCCCTCCCCGCTCGGCCTCCCGCCGGATGGCCGCGGCAAGCCGGTCCTCGTTGTATTCTTCGATGGTTGTTTCTATGGGGTGCCGGTTCTGGGGCGGGGTGGCCAGGAGGCTCATGTCCCGGATTTTAAGGAGGCTCATGTGGAGGGTCCGGGGGATGGGGGTGGCGCTTAAGGTGAGGCAGTCCACATTGGTTTTCAGTTCCTTGAGCCGTTCCTTGTCCTTGACCCCGAACCGTTGTTCCTCGTCGATAACCATAAAGCCCAGGTTTTTAAAGACCACGTCCCTCTGGATGATCCGGTGGGTGCCCACCAAAAGGTCGATCTCCCCCTTTTTTACCGCCTCCAGGGTCTTTTTTATCGTCGGGCGGTCCACCAGGCGGGAGAGCATGGCGATCCGCACCGGAAACTGGGAAAACCGTTCCCGGAAATTTTCAAAGTGCTGCTCCGCGAGGATGGTGGTGGGGGCCAGGAAAGCCGCCTGCTTCCCCCCCATGATGGCCTTAAAACAGGCCCGGACCGCCACTTCGGTTTTTCCATACCCCACATCCCCGCAGACCAGGCGGTCCATGGGATGGGGGCTCTCCATATCCGCTTTAATTTCCTCCACGCACCGGAGCTGGTCCTCGGTTTCTTCAAAGGGGAAACTGGCCTCGAACATGGTCTGCCAGTCGGTGTCCGCGGGAAAGGGAAAGCCCCGGGCAGCCTTCCGCCGGGAATAGAGGGCGATGAGCTTTTCGGCGATATCCTCCACGGATTTTTGGACCCGGCCCTTCCGGTTTTCCCAGGATTTGGACCCCAGCTTATCCAGCCGGGGGGGACTGCCCTCGTTCCCGATATAGCGCTGAACCAGGTTTACCTGTTCGATGGGGACAAAAACCACCTCATCCCCCAGGTATTCCAGCTTGACATAATCCCGCTCATGCCCCAGGGCCCGGACCCGCTCAATCCCCTTAAAAAGGCCGATGCCGTAGTTCACATGGACCACATAATCTCCGGGGCTGAGTTCCACAAAGGTATCAATGGGGCTGCTTTTGGCCTGTTTTAAAGACCGGGGGGGCCGGCGGCGGCGCCCGAAGATTTCGTTTTCCTGGATCACCATCAGTTTGATGTCCGGAAGGGCAAATCCGGCGGACAGGGGGGCGGCGAAAACCCCCAGGCCGGGGGTTTTCGCCGTCCCTTCCTTTTCTTTGAAGAGTTCCCGGATCCGTTCCGCCTGGACCTCCGATTCGGCGGCGATGATGATCTCCCATCCGCCCTTGAACAAGGCGGCAAATTCTTCTTTCATATAGGCAATGTTGCCGAAAAAACTCCGGGGGGGATCGCAGGCAAGGGAAAGCCGGGCCGCTCCCCCTTCCCCGCCCCCCTTGATGGTCATAAAAGAAAGGCGCCGGGGAACCTGCCGGAAAAGGTCATGAAAATTGAGGAGGATCCGCCGGGGAACGGGAACTTCCCGGGAAAGGGAAAGCCCCGAGCTCCGTTCCCGGCAGGCCCTGAGATAGAGGTTTTGGTATTCCCGGTCCAGGGACTCCTGGGCATTTTCAAGCCGTTCCCGGTCCGAAAAAAGAACGGTTCCCTTCCCCTTATCCAGGTAATCCAGGATAGTGGCGGGCCGGTCAAAGGCCAGGGGGAAAAAAAGTTCCTCCCCGCCGATGGCCTGCCGGGAACGGAGTTCCCCTAAGAAATTCCTGCCCTTTTCGGTAAATTCCTCAAAACCACTAAGCCTGGCCTCCAGGGCGGCAACCCGTTCTTCGGTCCAAACCACTTCCTTGAGGGGCCGGATGATCAGCTCTTCCGTTTTCCCCCGGCTGCTTTGATCCAGGGGGTCAAAGGGCTTAATCGATTCGATCCGATCAAAATCGAAAAGGATCCGGTAGGCTTCCTCATCCCCCCCCATAAAGATATCCAGGACCTCTCCCCGGAGGGCGAATTCGCCGTGGATTTGCACCCGGGGCACCCGGGTATAGCCGTAACCGGTCAGGGTCTTCGCTAAAGCCGCCGTATCTATGACGCCCCCGGATTTTAACGGTATCAGAAGTTTTTTGATATACTCCGGAGGAGGCAGGGGGGTAAGAAAGGCCCGTTCCGGGATGACGAAGATCCCCCGGTTTCCCCCGGGGAAGTTTTGGGAGCCGGAAACCAGGGCGCTTAATACCTTGGTCCGTTCCCCGAAAACCGCCGAAAGGGGGGCTGTTTCCCGGTAGGGCATGGTCCCCCACCAGGGGAAGACCGTAACGGGAACCCCCGTAATTTCCAGGTCCGAAACCAGATTCATCGCTTCGGTCTCGGTGGAAACCACCGCCAAAAAGGTCCCTCCCCCGGCATTATAGAAACCGGCCATGAGGAGGGCCCCGAAGGCTCCCTCCGCGTCGTCGATCTCCAGGGGAAATTTTCCCTCCCTAAAGGCTTCAAAACAGGCATTAACCGCCTTGGAAGAAACTATTCTTTTCAAGAAGTTAGGAAAGGATAAGGTATTCATCTTTGCGTACCGATTACTATAATATAGTATTAGGTTTTTTGTAACTATTCAGCCGGAGACCCTTGTCCCGAGCCTTCCATAGTTGGGAGTTTATGGTGAAACAAATATATCGTATCATTCCGGTGTTTTTTTTATTGGCCGGTGTTTTTTCCGCGGTAAAGGCGGAGGCCGCGGAGGTGGACCTTACCATTCGGTATTTTGATAAACGGGTCTATTTTGTCTCTGAGGATCCTATTTTTGTCCAGGTAACTATAGCCAATAACAGCCCCTCCACATTCAGGTTCAGGCTGGCGGACGAACGGGCTTTTTCCGTTGATTTTGAGGCACGGACCCTTAGTAATCGGATATTGGAAAATGCGGCGGGGCTTGTCGCCAAACGGACGGGCACCCAGCAGATCTTTTTCCGGGAGGTTGCCGTTGAAAGCGGGGAATCCTTTTCCTTTATCGAAAACCTCCGGGATTATATCGCCCTTACCGAAAGCGGTTCCTTTATCGTCCAGGCTAAAATGTATCCCGAATTGTACCGGAATTCCGGCGATCCTTCCCTGGCCTCCAACCGGCTTGCCTTAAATTTGCGGCCCGCCGCCATACCCGGCCCCGACGGGCTTCCCCTGGCTATGGACGCGGAAACCAACGCCCTTTTGGTCCGGGAAAGGCTGCCCCCGGATGAGGTGGTGGAATATACCCTTAGGGCCCGGCAAAAGGGCCAGTGGGAGAAATTTTTCCTCTACCTTGACGTGGAATCCATGATTGTCCGGGACGCGGTCCGCCGCCGGCAATGGCTTGCGGAGTCTGAAGAAGGCCGCCGGCGCATGGTAGCCCGCTACCGGGAAGAACTTCAGGGGGAACGGATCGACGGGGATATTGCCGCCATTCCGATGAGCTTTACCGTGGAGCGGACTACCTACAATGCCGAAGAGGGCACCGTAACCGTACTAGAAAGATTTAAAATAGGGGATTATATTGAGCGGAAGCGGTATACGTATAATTTGCGCCATATAAATGATTATTGGACTATTGTAGATTATTCGGTGTCAAATTTAGGAACGGAATGATTTTCAGGATGGGATTACATGAAACTACTGGCGGTGCTTGGGTCCGATGACGGCTGGGAAAGGATAAAATATTCTCTTAAACCCCTGGGATTTGATCTTATCCGGTATCATCATGTGCTCAAAGCCATGGATAATATTGATGAAACGGATCCCGCCGCTATTATTATCAGCGCCCAGGACTTCCCCCGGCATTGGAAGACCCTGATCCAATTTGTCAGGAACAGCCGGCCCAAGGAGGCTTGTCCTATCATTATTCTGCGGGGTCCCCGTTTTTCCGAAACCGAAGCGTCCCAGGCCCTCTATCTGGGAGCAAACGGGATAGTAGAAAACGGCGTCTCTAACGAAGCAGAGGAAGAACAGCTCCAGGGAATTCTGAGCCGCTATATCCCCATCATGGAAAAACGAAAAAGCCGCCGCTACCACTTAAATAAAGAAAGCGCGGTGGGTTTTCTTATCGCCCACCCAAAGGACAGGCTTATTATTACCGGGGAGGTACAAAACATTTCCCGGGGGGGCATCTTTTTTCGCCCGGATCATATCGCCCTTGCGGGGGATATATCCCTCCAGCAGGAACTCGCCGAATGTTCCCTCCGGGTAGGAAAGGCCATCTTTTCCCCGGTCTGCCAGCTCATCCGGCCTGGCACTACCCTTGCGCTGAAATTTCTTTCCTTTCCGGAAAAAGAAAGGGCCGCCTTTGAGTCAAGCATGGAAAAGCTGCCCCTTGGAGCGGCTAAACGGAGGCTCTCCCCTAAACCCCCCGCAGGCCGTGTAAATATAAATCGTAAAAGTGATGGGTAGGGCCGTGCCCTTTCCCGATACCTTCGGGGGCGTGTTCTATGGCGGCGGTGATATACCGTTTTGCCCTTTCTACCGCTTCCCCCATGGAAAAGCCCCGGGCCAGGTTAGCCGTGATGGCCGATGAAAAGGTACAGCCCGTACCATGGGTGTTTTTGGTAGGAATCCGGGGAGAGCTAAAGCGGGTAAAACTTTTGCCGTCGTAGAGGATATCCACCGCGTCCCCCTGGGCGTGGCCTCCCTTTACCAGAACATGGGCGCAGCCCAAGGCAAAAATCCTTTCGGCGGCCCTTTCCATGTCCCCGGCGTCCTGGATAACAAGGCCGGTAATTTTTTCCGCCTCGGGGATATTCGGGGTAAGGAGATCCGCCAGGGGGATCACCTCCTTGATGAGGGTATCAATAGCGCCCCCTTCCATAAGGGGAGAGCCGTTTTTCGCGTACATCACCGGGTCGATAACGATATTGGCGGGCCGGTAGCGGATAAGGCCTTCCGCCGCCGCCCGCATGGTTTCGGCGCAGGAGAGCATGCCAACCTTGACGGCATCGGCGCCGATGTCCTCAAAAACGGCGTCAATTTGTTTCAGGATCATGTCGGGGCGTATATCCTGGTATTCAATTACCCGGCTGGTATTTTCCGCCACCACAGAAACAATGACACTCATCCCGAAAACTCCATGGGCAGAGAAGGTTTTGAGATCCGCCTGAATTCCCGCGCCCCCTGAACAATCGGAACCGGCAATGGTAAGCGCCCTTTGCATGATTATTCTCCCTGTATAAAATTTAAAATATAAGAAAACCCGGAAACGTACACAGAATTTTGCGGGTCAAGTTTAGCATAAAACCGGGGGGACGGTATACAAAGGGATCAGGGCCAATATACTCCCTTAAGCCTGATAGCGGAATCCCCCGTGGGAATAGGCGGCAAAAAAATTCGCCTCCACCGCGGCTTCCAGGGCAGCCGGGCTGGAACAGGGGCTTCCCGCCTCTTCCCGCAGCCGGGCCGCGGCGGAGAGGATCACCGGAAGGTCGGCCCACCGGGAAAAAGAAGCCCCCTGTAAGGGCTGATAGGGAGCGTCGGTTTCCAGGAGGATCCGCTCCGCGGGCAGGAGGGCGCAGCAGCGCCGGGCCTCCTTATGGTTTTTGGCTATTACGGCGCCGAAGGAAAAATAGGCGTTGATCCCCCGTTTAAGCAGGGACCGGGCTTCCCCCTGGGTTCCCGAATAAGAATGGAAGATCAGGGCCGGAAGCCCTTTAAGTTCTCCGGTCAGGGCGAAAATTTTGTGCATTGCCCGGCGGACATGGAGTACCAGGGGGAGCCCCTTGGCCAGGGCGATTTCCAGATGAACCGCAAAAAGCTTTTCCTGGACAGATTCGGTAGCCCGGTAAAGATCGTTGTAAAGGTCGAAACCGGTTTCTCCCACCGCGTCCAGACGATTTTCCGTTGCCAGGGAATTTAAGAGGGCCAGAGAATCCCGGGAGGAAAATCCGGGCCTTTCGGAAAGGACGGGACGGATTTCGGCGGCCGGAAGCTGGGGATGTACCGCAAAACATAGTATCAGGGGCAGCCTTCCCTCCCGGGCCAGGCCTTCATGATAGGAAAAATCCCTCCGGTTCCCGGAACTTGCCGCGCAGGCCGCCCCAAGACGGCGTAATTCCCCCTCCGCGCCGGG
>JAITRD010000321.1 GCA_031288575.1 Treponema sp.
ATATGCGACGACGCCCGTAAGGACGAGGCCCTGGGGGCCCTGCTTTTTTGGCTCCGGGCCCGGCTGGTACTGGAAGAACAGGAAGAAGCTCCCTTTCCCTGGCCGGGGGGAGCCCTTTACGGGAAAGGGAGGACCGTCCTTTTTCCCCCGGAACGGCTCCTACGGAGAAGCCTTGAAGCGGAGGGTCCCGAGATCTGGCTTGACGGGGCGGAACGGTGGGTGCATCCGGATCTCAGGGGGAACGAAGCCGCGGCTTTTGCCGCGGGAACCATGCTTTACCGGATATTCTGCGGCGAGGCGCCCTTCCCCAAGGAAGATATCAACATAGTCCGGGAGGATATGCGGGAGGGGGTCTTTGTCCCGCCGCGGCTCATGGCGCCGGGCCTGGAGGAGAATCTGACGTCCCTGATAAGCGGCGCCATCGCCCCTATTCCCAAAAAGCCCGGCGAAAAAAAACGGCCTTCCCCGGCGGAACTGGTAAATTTCTTTGATTCCCGGGAAAAAACGGAATGGGCGGCTTTTTTTCATCCCCTGGAGGATGGGGAATTAAACCGCATCCGGGAAGAACGGGAACAGTTTCAGAAAAAAAGAGAACTGGCCGTTAAAACGAAACGCTTTGTGATTCGGAACAACGCTATTATTACCGGCATTGTTTTAGCCGTCGCCTTAACGGGGCTTGTTTTCGGAAGCATCCTGAAAAGCAGGGCGGATTTACCGACCACCCGGGGGATGGAAGCGGCGGAGGTGGTGGCGGCCTACTACAGCGGTTTTGAAACCCTGGATCATGCCTTGATGGAGGCCTGCGTCATCAACAAGGCGGGGAGCGCCGACATTGATATGGTTACCAATTTTTTCGTGATAACCAGGGTCCGGCAGGCCTATGAAATGACCGGCCCTCAGGTATTGGCCGCCCGGGATTGGATCGCCGCGGGATCTCCCCCCGCACAGACAATGGTATTCGGCGTTTCGGACCTTCGCATTGAAGAATTGGACAGAAAAGAAGGGGAAGCCCTTTTCCGTTCTTCCTACATCCTCTGGTTTCCCGCGGCCTATGCCCCTGCCGAGAACGGGGAGGACTTATACGAAGACAGGGTCATCCCTGAGCTGCCCCAGGGTTTCAACCATACCGATGAACTTAAACTCATCCTGCACAAAGGCGCCTGGCGTATCGCCGAAATCCGCCGGGATGTTCCTTAAAGCCGGCCCTCAAGCCAGCGGTTGATGAGGTAGCGGGAAACCGAGCCGTGGCCAGGAAGCTGCGGCAGTTCGTCCCGGGAAAACCACCGGGCGTCCTCAATTTCCACCCCGTCCGGCTTAATAGCCCCCCCGGCATAGCGGGCGTTAAATCCCAGCATAAGCGAATTGGGAAAAGGCCAGGGCTGGGAAGCTATATAGCGTATGTCATGAACTTCCAGGCCCACCTCTTCCCGTATTTCCCGGGCGACCGTGGCTTCCAGGTTTTCCCCGGCCTCGTTAAAACCCGCGATAAGACTGTATACTCCGGAGGCGAATTTTTTGTTGTGGGCCAAAAGAGCCTGGCCGGCATCGTTGACGATAAGCACAATAACGGCCGGAGAAATGCGGGGGAATTCCAGCCTGCCGCAGACAGGGCAGCGCCGGGCGAGTTCCTCCGGGGCGTCTTCGTTCCGGCTCCCGCAGCTCCCGCAAAAAACCGATTCCCGCCGCCATTGGGCAATGTGGAAAGCCCGGAGGACCCGTCCCGCCGGTCCCGCGCCGTCCGCAATAGTTTCCCCGACTATTTGGAATAAAGCCTGGCGCATGGGAATAATTTTCCATTCCCGGGAAGGAAAAAAATCCGGCGGCAAAAGCACCCCTCTTATCGGGCCGCCGCCGTACAGGGGGGGGATTTCAAAAATATCCGCCCCCTCAAAGGAATTTCCCCAATTTTCCAGGGGAACCCCCTGATAAAGCGCGGCGTCGGGAGTGCCCGCGGGGACCACAAGGTTCGTCCCCTGAAAAAAATATACCCCCTCCTGCCCGGTGATATTCAATTTAGACCCCTCTCTTAAAGCCTATCATAACCCCTCCCCAAGGAACAATCAACATATACCGGGCCGGCGGCCAGGGCTCCTGCATTTACTTTTATCGCCAAGTATTGAAACGTAACAAAAATAACCGGCTGGGCGGGAAAAATCCCCAGGGGGTCACGCTTGCTTTGCACGAGAAGGCTTTGTCTTTGCTCCCGAGAGGGTCAGATGGTGCAAAAGCTAGGAGTTGATCCCGGGAAAAGTTCGTCATATAGTTAAATAAGGAGGTTCCCATGAGTATTTCGAGTTACCTTGAAACATTGCCCTTGAACAGGATCGTTAAATATGCGGAGGGTTCCCCCAAAAACGGGGTTCCCTTTACCGGATACCCCCGGCAGCATCCTTCTGAAAAACATAAATTCATACTCATTTATGATCCCCTGGGGCAGAATCCCAAGGTTTTGGAATTCAAAATTGAGGATATCCTTTTAATCGAGGAGGCCCCCTCGGCAATTACCCAGTCGGGCGAAGGGGTTCCCCTGGTTAAATTATGGATCCGTAAGGGCGCCCACGGGGTCATCCTTGAACCCTTTGAGGTGGACGACCGGGTGCGTTTTGGAAATATGCCCGCGGATTTCGAAGATTCCCTGTTTAAAAAGCCCGCCCTCAGTGGCCGATTCTAAAGCCCGGTATTTTAAGCCGGCGGGAGAAGGGGGGGATCTTCTCTGTACCCTTTGCCCCCGGGGCTGCAAAATCGCGGCAGGGCAGTTTGGCTATTGCCGGGTCCGGGGAAACCGGGCGGGGGCGGGGTTTATTCCGCATTACGGATTTATTACCGCCATGGCTATGGATCCGATAGAAAAAAAGCCCCTCTATCATTATCATCCCGGCTCTTTAATCTTTTCCCTGGGATTTACGGGGTGCAATTTCCGTTGCCCCTTTTGCCAAAACTGGCATATTTCCCAAACCGCCGCCGCTCCGGGAAAGCGCTTTACCCCGGAGCAGCTTATTTCCCTGGTCCGGGAGGAAGGGGCTTCTCAAATCGCCTATACCTATTCGGAACCCCTGGTGCATGGGGAATTCCTCCTTGACTGCATGGCGGCGGCCCGTGAGGCGGGTTTTGCCAATGTCCTGGTAAGCAACGGATGCATCCGGGAGGAAGGGGCGGAACAAATTCTTGCCTTAACCGACGCGGCCAATATCGATCTAAAATGTTTTTCCGAAGATACCTATAAACAGATCCTCGGGGGAAACCTGCCGGCGGTCCTGAACTTTATCAAAACCGCTTTTAAAATGGGGGTCCATCTTGAGGTGACTACCCTGATTATTCCGGAATTCAACGACAGCGAAAAGGAAACAGCGGAATGCGCGGGCTTCCTTGCCGGCCTTTCCCGGGATATCCCCTGGCATCTTTCCGCCTATTTTCCGGCCTATCAGTGGACGGCCCCGCCCACAGAGGCTTCCGGGCTTTGGAAAATCGCCCTTCAGGCGGAGCGGGTTCTCTCCTTCGTGTATATTGGGAATATTTCCCCCCCGGGGGGAGACCGGCGTTTTACGGACACCCGCTGTCCCCAATGCGGGGCCGTCCTGGTTTCCCGGAGGGGTTATCACATTGACAGCCGGGGGCTGGGCATAAAAAAAAGAACCCTCCCCGGGCAGGAAAAAACGGAAGACTTTTATGCCTGCGGCCAATGCGGCGCGGAGGCCCCTTTTTTCAGCGGAGGGTTAAAAAAACCATCGCCCCCGCCATCATCAAGACGATGCCCGTAAGAATATAGACCCACACCGGCAGGGAACCGGCGGTCCGCCCCCTGGGAAATGAGGGAAGGGGTAAATCTTGCCCCCCCCGCGCCGGAGGAGGACGGTACCCGCACAGGGGGCAGCCGTTTCTGAAGAGGACCTCCGCCCCGGTAAAACCACAGGAGGAACAGCGGACGGACGCAAAGGACGCCCCGCAATGGGGACAGGATTTCGCGTCCCGGGAAACCTGGGCTCCGCAGTTTTCACAAAAAAAGCGGAGATGTTTCATAGGCTTGAGGACACGCCGCCCTCCTCTATTTTATCCGGCGGCTTTTTTTTCTGAACCGCCTGTTTCTTTCGCGGGGGAACCGGTCTGCTGGGGAGCGGGGTTAGATTCAGCCTTAACGGATGTCTCCGGAGCAGGGGGCGGGGAAGAAGATTTTGCGGCCCCGGCGGGAGAAGCGCCGCTCTGGCCCTTTTTGTCGGTTACATAAAAACCGCTTCCCTTAAAAATGACGCCGGTACCGCCGTTAATAACCCGGCGGACCTCTTTACCGCATTGGGGACAATTTTTTAAAGGTTCATCGCTCATATTTTGAAAAACGTCAAAAGAATATCCGCAGCTTCTGCATTCATATTCATAGGTAGGCATTGTTGTTCCTTTGGGAGTATAGATTATAATTAATATCTAAAATATAGCGCGAACATATTAAAAAGTAAAGCGATCTCCCTTTCGTCCCAGCCGGGGGAACGGAGGATTAAATTTGTTCCCGCCCGAAGGGGCGGGCGGGTAAAAAGGTCCGTAAGGGCTTTGAGGGGATCCCCCGGTTCAAGGGCATCGGCCATAAAAAAGCGCATCATCGAAATAATGGCGGCTAAACCCTGGGCATGGCTTTCCGAGGGGGTCTCCAGATAAAGGGTTAATTCGTATTTTCCGCCCTCCCCGTCTTCCGGCGGGGAAGGGTGAATGCTAAAAAGAACCTGTTCCGCCGGAATTTGCAGGGGAATGTTCCGGGCGGCAAAAAAGGTGTTGATCTGGGAAGCCGCGCCGGGCAGCCAGCCCGCCAGCAAAGCACCCCGGGAAAGGGCCCCGAATCCCCCGGGGCTTTGGATTTCCGGGGATACCGCCAGGGGGTCCTGGTCGGAGAGGAAGGCCCGGCCCGCGCCGATTGAAACCCCCATTTTATGCCCGGTGGAATACCAGTAGCTTCCCCCGGCCGGGGATCGTCTTTTTTTCCAGAGGGAACTGAAGGCAAAGGAAAGGCCGCTGCGAAAACGGGGGTACTTCCCCCGGGCCGCCACAAAAAAACGCCGCCCCGATCCCTCCGGGTAAAGGGCCGCCGCCGCCGAATCGGTCCTGTCTAAAATTTCGGGGATGTCGCCGCCCCGCAATGCCCCTATGGAGAGAAGGTCCAGGATGGGCCGCGCCCGGGCAACGTCAATATGCATATAGACGGAAGCCCCCGGGGGCAGGAAAAGAAGATCCTTTTCCGGGGCCTGATCCTTTGCCCCGGGGGCGGAGGCGCAAGAAACAAAAAACGGGAAAAGGCAGACAAGCAAAAAAGCCCGCCGGAAAACCGGGCCGGGGCAGCAAAAATGCGTCATCTTTTAGGCCTTTTCGATTTTTACCAGCCAGGTTTCATCCCCGGCCTCCAGGGGGATCTGCCCCTCGGCCTGGCCCCACTCCACCCGGGAAGCCAGGGTTTCGGCGGCCACATAGTCGGCAAAGGCTTCCCAGGCTTGTTTCAGCCGCTCCGGGCCGTAAAGCCGGATGCTGATCCGGTCGGTTACAGCCAGGTTTATTTCCTTCCGGGTATTCTGCACCCCCCGGACCAGGTCCCGGACATCCCCTTCCCGGGAAAGTTCCGGGGTAATCTCCGTGTCCAGGGCCACCGTCAGGGTTCCCTCGTTCAGCACCTTTAAATGAGCCTTTTCAAAACGCCGGATGTCCAGCTTTTCCGCGGTGATCTCCACCGTCCGCTGGGGAAGCTGCCCGGCAGTTTCCTCCGTAACGGGGGAAGAACCTTCACCCAGGGCCGGAATATCTATCGAAAGGGTGGCCCCCTCCAGAAGGCCCTGGATTTCGGTCCGGCTTAGGGCCGCGATCCGGGCGGCGGCGGTTTTCATATCCTTGCCCAGTTCCTTACCCAGGACGCGAAAGTTGGCCTTGGCCTCATATTCCACCAGGTCTTCCTCATTGTCCCGGAAGATCACGGTCTTTACGTTAAGCTCCTCCCGGATAATCTCCTCCATTTCCAGGAGGGCCTTTTTTTCTTCCTCGTTCCGGGTTACCAGTTCCACCATTTTTAGGGGCTGGCGCACCTTGAGGTTATGCTGGGACCGGAGGGCCCGCCCCATGGACACGGCGCGCTGCACCGCGGCCATCTTGTATTCCAGGTCCCGGTCCCGCCGTTCCTCCCGGGGCAGGGGAAAATCCGCCAGGTGAACCGATTCCGGCTCGTCCTCCCGGCGGAGATTGCCCCAAACGGCATCGGCGGTAAAGGGCATACAGGGGGCCGCCACGGTAACCAGGGTTTTGAGGGTGTCGTAAAGGGTGCCGTAGGCCTCGATTTTATCCGCGTCGTTCTCATAATTCCCGATGACGGAAGCCCGCCAGAA
>JAITRD010000071.1 GCA_031288575.1 Treponema sp.
GGCCGGTTATTGACGGCCGGCGCCGGGGAGTCCGGGAATCCCTTGAAGAGGTTACCATGGGAATGGCAAAGGCCGCGGTAAAACTCATCACCGAAAATTTAAAGCATCCCAACGGCCAGCCCATAGAATGTGTTTTAGCCGACTCAACTATCGGCGGGGTTGCGGAAGCGGCGGCTTGCCAGGATAAGTTTGCCCGGGAAAATGTGGCGGTAACCCTTACGGTAACTCCCTGCTGGTGTTACGGATCGGAGACCATGGATATGGACCCCTTAACCATCAAGGCGGTCTGGGGCTTTAACGGCACGGATCGGCCCGGCGCGGTCTACCTCGCGGCGGTTCTGGCGGCCCATAACCAAAAGGGACTCCCCGCTTTCGGCATCTACGGCCGGGATGTGCAGGATCTTTCAGACATCACGACTATTCCGGCGGATGTGGCGGATAAGCTCCTTCGTTTTGCCAGAACGGCCCTGGCCGCGGCCTGGATGCGGGGAAAAAGTTATCTCGCCATCGGTTCGGTTTCCATGGGCATCGCCGGATCTATTACCGATGCCGATTTTTTCCAGGAATATCTGGGAATGCGCAATGAATATGTGGATATGTCCGAATTGGTACGCCGTTTTGAGGAAAGGATCTATTCCGAAGCGGAGTACAAACGGGCCCTTGCCTGGACCCGCGCAAATTGTAATGAGGGGCCCGATAATAATCCTCCCAATGAACAGCATGATCGGAAACGCAAGGATCAGGTTTGGGGCACCTGCGTCAAAATGGCTATGATAATCCGGGACCTTATGACAGGGAATCCGGATCTTAAACGGAAGGGACTTGCTGAAGAGGCCCTGGGACATAACGCCATCCTTGCGGGTTTTCAAGGGCAGCGCCATTGGAACGACCACTTTCCCAACGGGGATTTTTCGGAGGTAATCCTTAATTCTTCCTTTGATTGGGACGGCATCCGTGCGCCATACCTTGTGGCTACCGAAAATGACTGCCTCAACGGGGTATCCATGCTTTTCGGCTACCTCCTCACCGGAACCGCCCAGATCTTTTCGGATGTGCGGACCTATTGGAGCCCCTCCGCGGTGGAACGGGTTACCGGCTGGAAACCCGAAGGAGCGGGGGCAAAGGGTTTTATCCATCTCATTAATTCCGGTTCCGCGGCCCTGGATGGCACCGGCAAACAAAGGAAAGATGGCAAACCTGTGATGAAGCCATTCTGGGAAATTACGCCGGAGGACGCGGGAGCCTGTTTAGATGCGGTAAGCTGGCGTTATGCCAGCCTGGGCTATTTCCGGGGGGGCGGTTATTCCTCGGATTTCCTTACGGAAGGGGATATGCCGGTAACCATGTGCCGGCTCAACCTGGTTAAGGGCGCGGGGCCGGTCCTCCAGATCGCCGAAGGAGTTACGGTAACCCTCCCCGAAGCGGTCCATGACAAGCTTGATCTCCGCACGGATCCCACATGGCCCTCAACCTGGTTCGCTCCCCGGCTCACCGGAGAAGGCGCCTTTACAGACGTATATTCGGTAATGGCCAACTGGGGGGCCAACCACGGCGCCGTCTCTTACGGCCATAACGGAGCGGATCTTATCACCCTGGCAAGCATACTCAGGATCCCGGTTTGTATGCATAATGTCGATCCCGGTCAAATCTGCCGCCCCAGCTACTGGAACAGTTTCGGTATGGATAAGGAAGGTTCCGATTACCGGGCGTGCGCCGCCCTGGGGCCTTTATACAAATGAGCCGGCGAGCAGCCGCCTTGGTTTAATACCCCGCAGCAAAGCCTAAACTTGACCCACAATTTAGGCGGTAAATTTATTACCCAAGAGGGGTGTTATCCCCTTTCAGGCTAAATTTGACCCACTTTGCCTGAGTAGGCCCGCAAGAGAGGGGGAAAGGCCGGGGAAAATAGGGACCTGCAAGCAGGTCCACGGAATTCCCCGCTGGAGCGTATCGAAGATAGCGGAGGCGGACTCTACAAGCATTTTTCCCGGCATTTTCCCCTCTCCTGCGGGAATTACACAGAATTTTGTGGGTCAAGTTTAGCACCGGGGGCGGGGTATTAAACCAGAGTCTCGAACAAAATTTCTTACACGATTACTGTTAAATTGGTGAAAAGAACGGACGCAAAAGACCCGCGATTTTATATTTGCTTCCTTGATGGCTTGAATTTAAAAAAGCAGATTAGGCTCAGGTATGCGGCCTCCAACTTCTTAGGAAGTCAAGTTTCTCGCCCCCTCTTGCCTAATCTGCTTTAAACAGTACGGTACCGGAGCGCCTCGCTAAGGCGCTTCTTTCCGGCGCTCCTCTCTCCTATTTAGGCAAAAAAGCAACACTAATTCCGGAATAATCATTGTCGATCTTGAGTTCATCCAAAATTTGAGACACCTGACCGCGATGATGGGTCCCGTGGGCGCCCAACTGCCGGAGCATATAATAAAGGGGCACCGCCGCGGGATTGCCGCCGTACCAATCGAGTTTTATCGGAGCCTTAAAATCCTCTTCGGAAAGGGCGCTAATAAAATTGATAAGGGCGTCGTCGGCAGTTGTTATAGCGGCGGCTACGCCTTTCCATTGATCTTCGGTGAGTTTTTCCTTGGGAGCCGAAAGCCCCTCTGCCGCGGCAAGGGCTTTTAAAGCATCGGCGTTATTTGGCAGGGCCGTCTTAAAAAGCCCCTCAAAAAAGAGGGTTCCCCCCAGGATATGCCGGACCAGGCCCGAAAGGCTGCCGTAATAACTCCCCCGCTCCTTTTCCCGCTCATCAAGGGAAAGCTTATCCAAAAGTGAAACTACCGCTTGATCCGCTTCTTTGTTGTACTTCGCGTCCATCAACAAAATGTCCTTCATAACACCTCTCCTTAAAAAAATTTATAGCTTCAAAAAAACTATTTTATAAAAAACCTGAGGAAAAAAACAACAAAAAGAACCCAGGTTACCACGCTGACATCCCTAAATTTGCTGGTTACGGTTTTAAGGATAACATAGGCCAGAATGCCGTATACGATCCCTTCAGCAATGCTGTAGGCAAAGGGCATCATTACGATAGCCAGAAAAGCGGGGATGCCCTCGGCCGGATCGGAAAAATCGATATCCGTAACCGACCGCATCATGAGGAAGCCCACAATAATCAGGGCCGGGGCCGTGGCGGCGCTTGGGATTAGGAGGAAAAGGGGCGAAAAGAAAAGGGCCAGGAAAAAGAGGAGCCCCGTTACCAGGGCGGAAAAACCGGTTCTCCCCCCGGCGGCGACCCCGGCGGTGCTTTCCACATAACTGGTAACCGTAGAGGTGCCCAGGGCGGCTCCGGCAACGGTTCCTATGGCATCCGCAAGGAGGGCCTGCTTAACCCGGGGAATATCGCCGTTTTTGTTGATAAGCCCCGCCTGGGTGGTAACCCCCACCAGGGTTCCCACGGTGTCAAAAATATCTACAAAGAGGAAGGTAAAAAACACGGTAAAAAACTTAAAACTCAATACCGTGGACGGGGAAAAATCAAACTGAAAGAAAAGCGGCGCCTGGGGCAGATCGACCGGAGACCAGCCCGGGCTGACCGCGGTAACCCCCAGGGGAATGCCGATGATGGCAGTGCCCAGAATCCCGATAAGAATAGCGCCGGGAACTTTGAGGGCATAAAGGCTAATAATGATAATCAGGCCGATAAGGGCCAGCAAGGGATCACGCCCCGACAGGTTCCCCAGGCCGATGACGGTACCCGCGTCGTTTACCACAATCCCCGCGTTGGCAAAACCGATAAGGGCGATAAAAAGGCCGATTCCCACCGCCACGGCTTTTTTTAAGTTTCCCGGAATAGCTTTGATAATCGCTTCCCGGACATTAAACAGGGAAAGGATGATAAAAAGGATCCCCTCAAGGAAAACAGCGGTGAGGGCTGCCTGCCAGGAATACCCCATCCCCATTACCACCGTATAGGTGAAGAAGGCGTTAAGCCCCATGCCGGGCGCCAGGGCCACCGGCAGGTTCGCCGCAAAGGCCATCACGAGGGTAGCAATGCCCGAAGCAATTGCGGTGGCGGCAAAAATCCCTCCCTTCGCCATTCCCGGTATACTGCCGAGCATTCCAGGGTTAACCGCAAGAATATAGGCCATGGTCAAGAAGGTGGTAAGCCCCGCAAGCACTTCCCTGCGGACCGTGGTACCATGCTCCTTAAGCTTAAAAAACTGCTCCATGATGTCCTCCTTAAAACAAGAAATAAAAGGGGATCCAAAACCGTGATTGTGCAAAGGCCCCTTTTTGAATAGCCCATGATACAATGATTTGGCATTTTACACAACGACTCCGCATTGCCTCAAAATTAAAACCGGTGTAAATATAGAGGCATGAAAGTACTCCGTATTTTCCTTCTCGTTACCGTCGTTACCCTGTTCGGGGTTGGATGCGGGAGGGGCATAGAAGATAGTGAGGTTCCCAAGGGATATTCACTGGTGTGGAACGATGAATTTGACACGGAAAATTCCCTGCCGGAAGACGAATGGCGGTTTGAAACCGGAAAAACCGGATGGGGGAACAATGAACAACAAAACTACACGGCGGGTCTTGGAGAAGACGCCGCGGCCCTGGTGGAAGGGGGGATCTTAAAAATCACGGCGAAAAAATGGGAGGGGGAAATTATCTCGGCCCGGATAAATACAAGAAAGAGCCGGCTGTACGGCTATTTTGAAGCCCGCCTGAAGCTTCCCCGGGGAAGGGGTACCTGGCCGGCGTTTTGGATGCTGCCGGAAGACTTTGTTAATTTCCCCGATAACGGGGAAATTGATACCATGGAAGCGGCAGGGTATGACCCGGACTGGGTGCATACCGGCGAAACCGGCAAAAACGCAAAAAAGAATATCCCCGCGGCTCAAAGCGATTTTCATGTGTACGCGGTAGAATGGACGCCCGGTTTCATCAAAGGGTATGCGGACGGGGAACTTTACTTCGAGAAGGACGCCCCCATGTCCCGGCGATTCGGCCCCGCGGCAAAGCCGGGGGCCGGGATCTTTCCAGCCGCGTTTAAAACCGGTAGAGCCTTAAACGCGGCTTTCACTACTTCAGATACAAAGGCCGTTCGGTATACTTGGTGTGGAGAAGCTCGTGGGCCTTGTGACCGTTGGGCTCCTCCAGGAATTCGTCGTACACCTGCTGGATAAAGGGATTCTGGTGG
>JAITRD010000087.1 GCA_031288575.1 Treponema sp.
GCTTTACGGGGTCAACGCCCACCATGCCGTTTATTTGGAATTGGGAATACGGAAAAAAGGGATAATCGGCACCCTGAGCCGGGAACTCCAAAGCGCCTGCGGTAAAGCGGGGCTTGCCATCTTTTAAGTCTGCCGGGCTTCTTTGCTATAATAATTGACTAATTTTGTAAAGATACTTAAATTTTATGTATGGGTGATTTTTGTATACCTCCTTTGCCGGAGCATCTTCAGAGACTTTTAGAAACCCCCTGTATTGTTATCGATGTAGAGAAAACGCGGGAAAACATAGCCAATATGCAAAGGGCGGCGAATGATGCCCGTTGCGCGCTTCGTCCCCACATCAAAAGCCATAAAATGAGTTGTTTTGCGGTTTTACAGGTAGAAGCCGGGGCGTCGGGAATTAGCTGCGCGAAAATTTCCGAGGCCGAGATAATGGCCCGGGACGGGCTGGACGATATTTTTGTCGCCGGCCCCCTGGCGGGAGCTTTCCGGCTTCGCCGGGCGGTAAAACTTGCCCGGCAGGTACGGCGGCTCATCCTTGCCACAGACAGCGCTGAGGGCGCCGCGGCCCTGGATCAGGCGGCGGAAGCGGCGGGGCTCTCCCTTGAGGTGCGGATGAAGCTTGATGCCAGGTTAGGGCGGACCGGGGTTGTTTTTGAAAAGGCCCTCGATCTTGCCAAAGCCATTATGGACTGCCGGAATCTCCGGCTTACCGGCATTTATACCTTCAAAAGCCTCCCCTGTCCGGGCAAAGCTGCCGCCGCGGGAAGGGAGGAGGGGGAACTTATGACCGAGGCGGCCCGGCGTCTGCGGGACGCGGGGATACCCCTCCAGGATATCAGCGCCGAATCCGCCCCCGCCGGGCTGGCCCGGACAGGGCTCGTGACGGAGATCCGCCCGGGAACCTATATTTTCAATGACTATATACGTTATAAAGAAGGGGCCGCGGCTTTAGGGGATATTGCCGCCCACTTTTATGTTACCGTGGTGAGTACCCCCCGGCGGGATTATGCCGTTATTGACGGCGGCATCAAGACCTTTCCCATGGATGTTCCCCTGGATATGCCCCCCCATTATTATCCTTCCTATGCCCTGGCGGACGGCCGGGAAGATCTCCGTTTAACCCGGCTTTATGAGGAGCACGGGATACTTTCCTGCCCGGAGGGGGGGGATACGGGCCTTCAGGTTGGGCAGATCCTTAGGTTGATCCCCCTTCATATCTGCCCGGCCGTCAATTTACAGAACGAGGTGTACCTTTATGAAAGGGGCGTCCTCTACCGCGGGACCGTGGATGCCCGGGGCATGGCGGTTTAGGCTGCCCTAAAACCCCGCCCCTTTTTGGCAGGGCCCTATCCCGGAGGGTCTGCCCCGTTGCCCCCCGCGGGCCGCATCAAAAGCTTCCCCATCACCGCCGCCATGGTCTGTTGAAATACAATGCCCAGGATAGCCGGTAGAGCCGCGGCCTCGGGGAAAAATTCAATGGCAATGGTGGTAGCGGCGCTGATATTGCGGAGCCCCACGGCAAAAAAGATGGATACCCTTTTTTCCGGGTTCAGCCGTCCCAGGATGCATATCAGCTTTGCGAATAAATACCCCAGGGCGGCAAAACCTAAACAAAGGGCGCCGATGGCCCACACCTTGGGGTCCTCCAGGTGAACCTGGGGCGCTACCGCCGAGGCGTTGGCGGCGATTACCAGGATGATGCAGGCCTTGGCCGCCGGATTAAGATAGGGAACAACCAGGCGGGGGATTTTCCCCCGGCTTGCTTCATTAACGGTTACCCCGATGATGGTGGGGACAACCACCATCAGGATCACGGAAACCGCAATGCCGGTCATGTCCAGGGCAGACTTGGTCCCCAGGAGCAGGGATACCGTGCCCGGCACGAGCGCCGGCGCCACCAGGGTATCCAGCAGTATAATAGCCAGGGTCAGGGCGGCGTCCCCCCGGTAGATAGAAGTCCAGATAAAACCGGATACCGCGGTAGGGGCCGCGTAAACCAGGATATACCCCGAAATAGTATCGCTGTCCCCGGAAAAGAGGAGCCCCGAGATAACCAATACCGCTAAAGGCAAAAGTATATGGGAGGCAAGAAAAAAGAGCAAAATCGGCAGGGGCCGGCGCAGGGCCATGCCCAATTCCCGGGCCCGTAATTTGAGGGCCCCCGAGAGGGTCATAACCGCAAAAAGCCAGGAAACCAGGGGCCGCAGGTAAATAAACACCTGGGGAAACAAAAATCCCAGGAACACCCCCGCGGGGGTCAAAACCGGCATTATCCGTTCCAACTGCCCGTTCAAAGCTGTCATCAGCTCTGCCGGTTTTTTCTTGCCCCTCATGTTGTTTTATGATAAACGGATAAGCCCTTTAAGCCTAGGGTTTAAAAACGATTCCCCCTTCCTTTAAAAAACCTGCCTTTACCGCCTAAACCTCCCAGGGCTCCTGCATTTGCTTTTAACTTAAGCCGCAAAAGAAAAACCCTATGACAGCGGAGCATTAAACCGCTCACCATACTCCCTTGCGGCAGATAGCCCGGCATCTCCCTCTCATCCGGAAATCTCTTTCCCCCCAAAAGGCAGGAGCCCTGCTAAACCTCCCCCTTTGCGCAAATTTGCATCAATGATATATTCAGAACAGGGGGATACAATATGATTATCGGTTTTATCGGTCTGGGGATCATGGGGCGGCCCATGGCAAAAAATTTGATCCGCGCCGGGTATCAGCTTGTCGTATATGATAAGTTCGCGAAATTTGAGGATCTCATCACCCTGGGGGCGGAGGGAGCGGCATCAAACAGGGAGCTCGCTTCTAAAAGTGATGTTATTATCACCATGCTGCCCAATTCTCCCCATGTAAAAGAAGCCGTGCTGGGGCCGGAGGGGGTGATTGAGGGGGTTAAAAGCGGGGCTGTCCTAGTGGACATGAGTTCCATCGCCCCGGCTGTTTCCCGGGAAGTGGGGGCCGCTTTAAAAGAGCGGGGGGTGAGTTTCCTGGACGCTCCCGTTTCGGGAGGGGAGCCTAAGGCCGTTGACGGGACCCTGGCAATTATGGCCGGGGGGGATAAGGCGGTTTTTGAAAGGGTAAAGCCCGTTCTGGAAAAAATGGGCTCCTCGGTTACCCTGGTGGGAGACACCGGCAGCGGAAACATAACCAAGCTCGCCAACCAGATCATCGTCGCCCTGAATATCGCCGCGGTTTCCGAGGCCTTTGTCCTGGCCGCCAAGGCCGGGGTCAACCCCGAATCGGTTTTTGCCGCTATTAAGGGGGGGCTTGCCGGTTCCACCGTGATGAACGCCAAGATCCCCATGATCCTGGAGGGCAACTTTAACCCCGGTTTCAGGATTGAACTCCACATCAAGGATCTGCAAAATGCCCTGGATACGGCCCACGAGATGGGAGTGCCCGTTCCCCTTACCGCATCGGTGATGGAAACCCTCCAGAGCCTTAAAACCGATGGTTTTGCCGGGAAGGATCATGACGCCATTATCCGGTTTTACGAAAAACTTGCAAAAATTGAAGTCCGCAGGCAGGATGTGCCATGAAGCTGGAAAAGAAGGTCGCCCTGATTACCGGAGCGGCCCAGGGTTTGGGCGCCGCCATAGCCGCCCGTTTTGCCGGGGAAGGGGCCCTTGTGTTCCTGGGGGATCTTAGCGCCGGGGCCGGAGAAATCACCGCTGCCCGGATACAGGAAGCAGGCGGCCGGGCCCGGTTTCTTCCCCTGGACGTTACCCGGGAAGCGGACTGGATAAGCGTCCTGGCGGCGGTGGAGGAAGAGGCGGGCCGGCTGGACATTCTGGTCAATAACGCGGGGATCAACATCCGGGAGCCTATCGAAATGATGAAAGAGGAAAACCTGGATGCCATGCTGGCGGTGAACGTTAAAGGTCCTTTCCTGGGGATTAAACACGCGCTCCCCCTGCTGCGCAAAAGCGGAGGCGGTTCCGTCATTAATATGTCCTCCGTTTGCGGCCTCATCGGTCATAAATACACCACCGAAGCCTATACCCTTACCAAGGGGGCCCTTACGCTTTTAACCAAAGCCGTCGCGGTCCGTTATGCCGGGGACAATATCCGCTGCAACAGCATCCACCCCAGCACGGTGGACACCCCCCTGGTGCAGGAGCTTTTTAAGGACCCCGCCCGTAAAGCGGAGCGCCTCGGGGAAGTTCCCCTGGGACGCCTTGCCGCCGAGGCCGATGTGGCCAGCGCGGCCCTTTTCCTCGCCTCCGATGAAGCGGCCTTCCTCAACGGGGTGGCCCTGCCCGTTGACGGGGGAACTACGGCGGATTAGGGGGCCCCGGCTAAACCATTCCGGCGATTCCCCCAGCCCTTCCCATACGGTAGAGGGTCTCGAAGAACCTTACCGTTTCCCGGCCGTCACTGCCGCTGGTCGCCAGAGGAAGGCCGTTCCTGACGGAACTGCAAAAGCTTTCCAACTGAAGGGCAAAAAAATAGACCGCGGCGCCGCCGGGACGGGCGTTTATCCGGTTAAACAGAGCGGCATCCTCCGCCCGGTAGGTATCCAGCAGTTTTTCCTCCCCCGGAATAGTCCAAAGGTCGTTCAGGGGAGGTTCGGTGATATTGCTCATGCCGGCAATGAACATGGCCCCGCCGTCGGTCTGCACCCCCAGGGAAGCCCCGCTTGAACCGTGGATATGTACCTTGGCATAGAGCCCCGGTTTTTGGGAGTTGCTTACCAAGACCGAACCCATGCTGCCGTTTTTAAACCGCACCGCCGCCACGGCGCTGTCATCCACCTCGATATAGGGATGGTTTATATTGTCCCAATACCCGCGAATTTCCTCGGCGGGCCCCATAAACCAGTGCATAAGATCTATCTGATGGGGAGCCTGGTTGATAAGGATCCCGCCCCCTTCGGCGTCCCATTTGCCCCGCCAGGGGTCGCTTTGATAGTAGGCCTCATCCCGCCAGCCTAAAATAGTAAGCTGGAGAAGGCCCGGTTTCCCGATTTTCCCTTCCTGTATGGCCTTTTTGATCCGCGCGCAGGCGGGAAACCAGCGCCGCTGGCTTACCACCGACAATAGCTTCCCCGCTTTATCGGCGGCGGCAATCATCTCGTCGCATTGGGCGGTGGTTAAGGCCATGGGTTTTTCCACAAGGACATGGCACCCCGCCTCAAGGGCGGCTATGGCGCCGTCCCGGTGCTGGGGATGGGGGGTGGCTACGATTACCGCCTCAACCCCGTCTTGTTCCGCCATCTCTTCCGGCGAATTCCGGGAGCCCAGGCGCCATGCCGCGGCAAAGGCGTTCCGCCGTTCCCGGTTTCTGCCGCAAACCGCGACCAGTTCCCCGCTGGAAATATCTCCAAATGCCTGGGCGTGAAGCTGGGCCACCTTTCCATAGCCGATAAGCCCGACCCGTACCTTCTTTTTCATATATCACCCCTGTTGTTTAAACCTTTTGAACCGGTAACACCGGGCTAGAGAGTATTTAACCGGGAAGGAGTACCACCTTGAGGAGCTTCCCCTCCCGGTTATAGAGCCGGTTAAACCAATCCGGCCCTTCCCGCAGGGGCGCCGCGGCGCTTATGAGGGGTTTAACGCAAAGCTTTTTACGGGCCATAAGATCCAAAACCCCGGGGTATTCCCCGGATATGGCGCAGCTCCCTAAAAGGCTGATTTGCCGGGAAACCACGCTTTGTAGGGGAATTTCCACCCGGGGGCTTACATTGCCGATGAGGGTAAGGGATCCCCCCTTCCGTACAATGGCTAAAGCGGTTTGGATGGACGCCCCGGCTCCCACGGCTTCAAAAACCCGGTCCGCCCCCCGGCCTCCGGTAAGCTCCCGGATCCGGTCTTCCAAACCGGCGCCGGCGGGGTCCAGGGCCGCGTCGGCGCCCCAGGCCAGGGCGGTTTCCCGCCGGGAAGGGTCCGTGTCCAGGGCGATAATTTTCCCCGATACCGATACCCTCAGCAAGGCGATAAGGAGGAGGCCGATGAGCCCGGAGCCTACCACCGCCGCCGTATCGTTAAAGGCGAGGGGGCTTATCCGGAGGGCATGGGCGGCGACCCCTGCGGGTTCGGTTAAAGAGGCTTCCTCATAGGAAAGCTCCGGGGGCAGGGGGAAGACGATATGCTCGGGAACGACCACATATTCCGCAAAGGTTCCATCCCGGCGGTATTCATCACAGGAAACCCCCAGGACTACCCGGTTGTCACAGAGATTTATCTGCCCGCTCCGGCAATAGTAACATTCCCCGCAATAAATGGTGGAATCAAAGGTAACCCGGTCTCCCTTCTTAAATTTCCGGACATTGCTGCCGGTTTCAATGACCTCCCCGGCGGCTTCATGGCCCATGACGATGGGCGGTTTTCTCCTTCCCGTGGAACCGTCAAAGCCGTGTACATCGGAACCGCAGATGGCCGTTGCCTTCACCCGGACAAGCAAATCATGGGCTCCGGCAGGTTCCGGATCGGGATAATCGGTATATACCAGTTCCTTATAGGCAGTCATTACCAAGGCTTTCATAATTCCTCCTATTGGGTTACAAATTCCGCTCCCCGTTCATCCAAAACCTTAAGGGATGCGAGGGCAATGCACAGGTAGGGGTAACCGTCTTCTTCATAGGTGCCTAAAACCCCGGCGGCCTCTACCCATTCCCCCTCCTCGGGGTAGACCGGTTCCCCGGCCTCCGCCGGTTCGTTCAAAAAAGCCCCGTCCCAGAGTATCTCAAACCCCGCGTTGCCGTCGTTGCCGCAGCAGCCGGGGCCGTAGCGGATAACAAAGTAGTAGGGATCGGCCCCGTAATAGTATTGAACCTGAAAAATCCCCTCGAATTTTAAGGTTTTTCCCAGATAATCCTCGGGATTCAGGTATACGTCGTTGACCTGGGCGATGAACATTTTTTCGCGAATTTCTACTACCTCATTCCGGGAAGCATAGGCCGGTTCAACGGCGATTTTCCCGAAGGGGGCCGGCTTCTCAGCGGAGGGCTGGACCGGTTCCTCCGGCGCCTCACCGCCGGATTCGGCAGCGGTTTCCGGCGCGGCGATCTCCTCTTGAGGTTCGGTTAGGGCCTGGATTTCCTCCGGGCCGGGATCTTCGGGGATAATGGCCGGCAGGGCAGCCGCCGGGTAACTTGAAAGGACCACCGCCTGGGTGCCGTTCCGGTTGGTCTTGATTGGGGCGGGGACATTCTTGTTTTCACAAGCGGCGGTTAACAAAAGGCCCAGCCCCGCCAGGAACCAGGTTAATTGCTTTGTGCTGTTTTTCATTTTTTCACGCTCCCTTTAAGGATATTAACGGTCCAAAACAGGATAAAAACAATAATGTTTATGATAACCACGCTTGCGCCGGTGGGGGTGGCATAGACATAGGAGATCACCACCCCAAAAAAGAAGCAAATTATTGAAATCAGGGCGGCGCAGAGGGTAACGGTCTTGAACCTTTTGCAAAGCCGCATGGAACTCAGCGCGGGGAAGATGATCAGGCTGGAAATGAGGAGGGCCCCCATCATCCGCATGCCCAAAACGATGGTGATGGCGGTTAAAAAGGCGATGAGCATATTGTAGATTCCGGTCTTGGTTCCTACCGCCTTGGCGAAGGTTTCGTCAAAGGTTACCGCGAAAATTTTATGGTAAAAAAGGAGGAACAAAAAAAGCACCACCACCGAAAGGGCCAGGGAAAGGTATACGTCCTGTTTGCTCATGGCGAGGATACTGCCGAAAAGGTAATTGCAGACATCGGTATTAAGGCCGGTGGTCATGGATATGACCACCACCCCGACGGCCAGGGAGCCCGTGGAAAGGATGGCGATGGCGGCGTCCCCCTTGACGGGGCTGTTTTCGCTCAGCCGGAGCAGCAAAAAAGCCGCCGCCACCACAATAGGGATGGAGACCGTCAGGGGGGCCGCGTTCATGGCGGTGGCGACAGCCAGGGCGCCGAAGCCCACATGGGATAAACCGTCCCCGATCATGGAGTAACGTTTGAGAACCAGGCTGACCCCCAGGAGGCTGGCGCAGAGGGAAACCAGGAAGCCCACCAATACGGCCCGGACGAGAAAGGTATAAGAAAACATTTCAATTAAAATACTAATCATGAACCAGGCTTCTCCCTGTTTTTTTCTCCCAGAAATTCCCTGCCGGCCTTTGACCGGACATATTCGGGGACGGTTCCAAAAAAAAGCTGTTCCCCCCGCAGGTGGAGGATCCGGTTTGCGTATTTTACCGCCATGGGAATATCATGGGACACCATGATGACGGTAAGCCCGGATTGCCGGTTTATTTCTTCCAGAAGGCGGTAAAAATCCGCCGTCACCAGGGGATCCAGCCCCGCCGCGGGTTCATCCAGGAAAAGCAGTCTCCCCGCGGCGCAAAGCGCCCGGGCCAGAAGCACCCGTTGGCGCTGGCCCCCGGACAGTTCCCGGTAGCACCGGTTCCGCAGGGCGGCAATGTCCAGGCGTTCTAAATTTTCCGCCGCGATCCGCTTGTCCTCCCGGGAGTAAAAGGGCCGCAGCCCCCGTTTCCCCAGCCTTCCGGAGAGAACCACCTCGTAGACCCCGGCGGGAAAATCCTTTTCCGCGGCCTTGTACTGGGGCAAATACCCGACCTCGCTGGCCTTAAGCCCTTCCCCAATTTCAATGCTGCCCGTTTGGGGCGTCTTTAAGCCCAAAAGGCCCAAGATAAGGGTGCTTTTACCCGAGCCGTTTTCTCCCGTAATGCAAAGGTAATCCCCTTTTTCTACCGTAAAATTAAGATCCCAGACCGCCCTGTTCCCTTCATAGGCAAAGGCAAGATTCCGGCAGGTGATAAGCGCCATTTGAATTAACCCCCGCACCTATTCAAGCGGAAAAACTATAAAAAGACGCCGCGGGGGATACATATCCTTTTTATCCATAAGTTTTCCATGGTATAGTATATTACTATTATATTATCATATTGTTTCTGGGGCGGTAAGAGGTAGCGGATGAGAGAAATGCTGGAAACTTTGGATCCTTCGCCGATTCAGGAAGCGGAATTATTTTCCGCCCTTTCGCAGGAGGAAAGGGAATTTGTTGCTTCCCGGTCCAGCGTTTTGCAACTCCGCCAGGGGGCGCTGCTTTTTTCTTCCGGGGAACAGGCGGATCATTTTTATATGCTCCTGAGAGGCTCCGTCCGGGTGTCCCAGTCCCGGTTCGGCGGGACGGACAACGAGACGGCCCGGTTTAAGCCCATGGATATCCTGGGGGATTTTGACTTTGCCCGGGGCGCCAAATATGACGCCTATGCCGAAGCGGCAGAAGATTCGGTCCTCATCATGTTTCCCGGTTTCGGGCTCACCATGGATGCCCTCGCGGCGGAAAATCCCCGCAGGGCCTCCAAAATTCTCCTCGGCTGTTTACAGCGGATCACCTTCCGAATCAAGGCGACCCAGAAGATTATCCTGGAAAATATGTCCTGGATCCAGGAATTGCACCGCCGGGCCTATGAAGATTCCGGGACCGGCTTGTGGAACCAGTCCTTCCTTACCAATGAACTGAACCGGATCCTGGAAAATCCTACCGCCCTCATCCTGCTCAAGCCGGACCGGTTTAAAACCCTGGTGGATAGCCGGGGGCATATAACGGGGGATGAAGCCATGATCAGTATCGCCCAGGTGCTGAAAAATGCCGTCCGGAGGGTTGGCCAGGGATGGGCCCTGCGTTTTAAAAGCAATGAAACGGGAATTTTGATCCCTAAATGCGATGCCGCGTCGGCGGAAAAAATAGCCCGGGAACTGGCGGAATCCATTGCTTCACTGGAACCCCTTCCCGCTTTGGGAAATATGCCTGTTTTTACCTTTTCCGGCACCCTGTCCTGGGCGGTCTGGCCCGAGGATAATCCAGTTTGGGATTCCCTGTTTCAGGAAAATTACGAATTGCTTTTAGATGCCTGGCGGGCCGGGGGAAACCGCCTGGTCCGTTATCACCAGGGCAAAAAGCCATGAATAACCCCTCCGGAAGCTGGCCTGCCGCGGCGGATGCATTTTTTACCGGATCTCTCCTCTTTTCCCTGATGACTAAAGCGGAATTCAAGACGGTCGCCGCTTTTTGGGAATATAACCGGGTAGAAAAGAATATGACCCTTTTTAAGGAAGGAGATGCGGGAAAGGATATGTTTATCCTCCTTTCCGGGGCATTGAGCGCCTTTGTGTCCCAATTAGACGGTACCCAGCGCTGGATGTTTGATATCAAAGCGGGGGATTTTTTTGGAGAAATGTCCGTCATTGCCAATGAACCCCGATCGGCAACGGTGATTGCCCGGGAAGACGCCCAAATAATGGTGCTCCGGGGGGATGATTTTTACCGCATCCTCTTTGAATACCCCTTCAGCGGGATAAAACTTCTCAAAGCCATCGGGAAGGTCCAGAATGCCTGGTTTGATCAAACTTCCCGGCATTTGAGTGACATTCTGCGCTGGGGAGAAACCGCCCGCCGCAGGGCCATTACCGATGAACTTACCGGCATCTATAACCGCCGTTTCTTGGAAGAATCCCTTAACGACCGGTTTGAGCGGGGAGCCGTAGGGCTGCGAAAGATTGCCTTAATGATGCTGGACCTGGACCGGATCCACGCGGTCAATGAAACCTACGGTTCCCGGGCGGGGGATCTGATCATCATTACCGTGGCGGACATACTCCGTTCCCTGGTACGGGCCGGGGACATTCCCGCCCATCTTTCCGGGGATGAATTTGCCGTTTTACTGCCGGATACCGATCAGGAGGGGGCAAAGGCTATTGCCGAACGTATCCGGCAAGCTGTATATACCCGCCGGATCCCGGTTCCCCAAAGCCCCGGATCGGAAGCAAAAACGGAAATTACAACCCAGACCAGTATCGGCATCGCCGTGGCGCCTGTCCATGCCAAAACTGCCGAGGACCTTATTGACAAGGCCGATGCCGCCCTGCGGAAAGCGAAAAAGGGGGGAAGAAACCGGGTGGAAGTGGCAGACGGGGAACCGGCATTTTAACGGATATTCCCAAAAAAATATCCAAAAACCCCTTGATCTTTTTTTCTTTTTTTGATATGTTTAGCTTCCCTCGTCTTGAGGATTATTTAGGTTTATAAACGCCGGGGTTTAACGGTGTTTTAGAATAAGGGAGTTCGTAGTAGATGCCTACAATTAATCAGTTGGTTCGTTTCGGAAGGCAGCAGGTTGGTTCCAAAACGAAATCTCCTGCTCTTCAATCCTGTCCGCAAAAGCGCGGGGTATGTACCCGTGTCATGACAGTTACCCCCAAAAAACCGAATTCAGCCCTCAGAAAGGTTGCCCGGGTGCGTCTTTCTCATGGAACCGAGGTAACCGCTTATATTCCCGGCATAGGGCATAACCTCCAGGAACACTCGGTAGTCCTGGTCCGGGGCGGCCGTGTCAAGGACCTGCCCGGTGTCCGTTACCATATTATCCGGGGCGCCAAGGATACCTTGGGAGTGGAGGACCGCAAACGGAGCCGGTCCAAGTACGGCGCCAAACGGCCGAAGGCGTAAGGAGCGGAAGGTGGGACGCAAAAAAAAGACCATAGATCGGGGCATTGTCCCGGATCCGAAATATAACAGCGTAGTGGTTTCAAAATTTGTTAACCGTATGATGTGGGAAGGAAAGCGGTCTGTAGGGCTCCGCATTGTTCACCAGGCCCTGGATTTATTGCAATCCAAGGTTGATAAAGAACCTCTTGAAGTTTTCCTCAAAGCGATCGATAATGTTAAGCCGGTTATCGAGGTAAAGTCCCGGCGGGTCGGGGGCGCTACCTATCAGGTGCCGGTGGAAATTCGCGAGTCCCGGCGGGAAGCCTTAGGAATGCGCTGGATTATTAATGCCGCCCGGACGCGGTCCGGTCATGGCATGGAGGACCGTCTTGCGGCGGAACTCATAGATGCGTATAATAATACGGGTACCGCGTTTAAAAAGAAGGAAGAAATTCATAAAAACGCGGAGGCAAATAAGGCTTTTGCCCATTACCGGTGGTAATGAAGGCTGAATTTATTCAGTTTTTGTAATTTTAAAACCCCGCGGGGTTTATTTGATTTTTGAAATAATTGTCCGGATCGTAAAGGCCGGATGATTGATTACCGCGCCATGCGGATTTTCGAGGAGGCATAAAAAATATTCTTGATTATCGGCGGTGCGGAAGTCTCGGGAAACCGCGCGGGCGGTTTCCTTAGGGCCGTTAAGGCGGTCCGGTGATCCAAACCGATCATCAGGAAGCTTGAGAATGATGTAACCCCAGGGGTTTTCTGAAGCTTCCATTGGCGTTGTCTGGGATGAGATAGGTGGAGCGGGACGGTTAGTAGACGTTGATTTCGCCGCAGGGCCGGTGCTAATCTTCATTTTGCTGCTCGTTTTTGTTACCTCTTTTTCTTCTACAATCAACAATTGATAACGCTTTTAAGGAAAACCTGTTTTCGGCCGGTTTGTTTGGCATGGGTTTCGGTTCATGCCTCTGCCGTGGAGGTTTATGGCAAGCTCAAGGTTGAGTTGCGGCCTGATAGGGTGTATTATGACCCCTGAGGCTGCGTTGACAAAATTGAATTTTTATTGTGTGCCCAAAAACGTAAGGAGGAGCATATAATGGCTAAAGATAAGTTCAATCGAACTAAAATTCACATGAATGTCGGAACCATTGGTCATGTTGATCATGGAAAAACCACTCTTTCGGCCGCTATTACCATGTATTGTGGTAAAAAATACGGCGATAAGATTATGAAATTTGATGATATCGATAATGCCCCGGAAGAGAAGGCCCGGGGCATTACCATCAATACCCGGCATCTGGAATATCAGTCTGAGAATCGGCACTATGCCCATATCGACTGCCCCGGTCACGCGGACTATATCAAAAATATGATCACCGGCGCGGCCCAGATGGACGGCGCCATCCTGGTAGTGTCCGCCCCGGATTCGGTCATGCCCCAGACCCGGGAACATATTATCCTGGCCCGCCAGGTTGGGGTCCCCCACATGATCGTGTTCCTGAACAAAGTGGATTTGGTTGACGATCCTGAACTTTTGGAACTTGTCGAGGAAGAGATTAAGGATGTTCTTACCGATAACGGCTTCCCGGGGAATGAAATTCCCATCATCAAAGGCTCCGCGTTTAAGGCCATGGAAGATTTGAACAGGGGCGAAGATACGGAAAATTCCAAGTGCGTCCAGGAACTGCTGGATGCCATGGATACCTATTTCCCCGATCCGGTCCGGGACGCCGACAAGCCCTTTATTATGCCTATTGAAGACGTGTTTACCATTCCCGGGCGCGGTACGGTTGTTACCGGCAAGGTGGAGCGGGGCGTCCTGAAATTGAACGAGGAAATTGAAATCGTCGGCATTCGTCCGACCAGGAAAACCGTTGTTACCGGCATTGAGATGTTCAATAAATTGCTGGATGAAGCCCAGGCGGGTGATAATGTCGGTACCTTGCTCCGGGGCATTGAGAAAAAAGAAGTAGAACGGGGCCAGGTTCTGGCCAAGCCCGGTTCGATTACTCCCCACAGCAAATTTAAGGGGCAGATTTATTGCCTTTCCAAGGAAGAGGGCGGGCGTCACAGCCCCTTCTTTACCGGTTACCGGCCCCAGTTCTATTTCCGGACCACCGACATCACCGGGACGGTAAAATTGCCCGAGGGAAAAGAGATGATCATGCCCGGGGATAATACGGAGATCTTTGGTGAATTGATTCACCCGATTGCGATGGAAAAGGGGCTTCGTTTTGCTATCCGTGAAGGCGGGAAGACGGTTGCTTCCGGACAGGTTGTGGAAATTATCGAATAAATGGTTATGATCGGGGCGGATGCCGCTTTGCCGGTGTCGCCTCATCCGGAGGAATAATGGCTAAGGAACGAATTCGCGTGCGATTACGCGGTTTCGATGTTGAATTGATCGATCAGAGCGCGAAGTCTATCGTTCAAACGGTACAAAAAGCGGGCGCCCAGGTAACCGGACCGATTCCGTTACCGACCCGCATTAATAAAATGACGGTACTTCGTTCTCCCCATGTGAATAAGAAGTCCCGCGAACAGTTTGAGATGCGGACTCATAAACGGTTGATCGACATAATAAACCCTTCTCCTGAAGTAATGGATTCATTGATGAAATTGGAACTTCCCGCAGGCGTGGATGTTGAAATAAAGCAGTAGGACAAAACCTAGGCATTTTGTTCCGGAATTTTTTTATCCTTCGGCGGTAAAAAATTCCACCAGCAGTTTTGGAGTATATAATATGTTAGGTCTTTTGGCTAAAAAGGTAGGCATGACCCAGGTTTTTAATGACGAGGGAAATTTAGTCCCGGTAACGGTCATGCGTATTGATCCGAATATCGTCATTGCCCAAAAAGATAAAGATAAGGACGGTTATAACGCCGTTCTTCTCGGGGTGGATGATATGAAGAAAAGCAGGGTGACCAAGCCTTATGGCGGACAGTTTGCGGAAAATATAGCTCCTAAAAAGACCATTAAGGAATTCCGGGATTTTGAAAAAGAGGTTGCTGTGGGAGATTCCCTGGGGGTGGAACTCTTTGAGGGATGCCGTTATGTAGACGTAAGCGGCGTTTCCAAAGGAAAAGGATTTCAAGGCGTCATGAAGCGCTGGGGATTCAGCGGCGGCCGTCATACCCATGGTTCTAAATTTCATCGCGAGCCCGGTTCAACCGGCCAGTCAACTTATCCGGGGCGTACCTTTAAAAACGTAAAACTGCCGGGACGCATGGGGCGGGAAAAGGTAACGGTTTTAAGCTTGCGGGTCATTAAAATCGATCAGGAAAAGCAGGTTATCATGGTTCATGGAGCTGTCCCGGGCATTAACAAGGGCGTCGTAGTAGTCAGGGCCGCAGTAAAGAAGTAGCCGTATGCGAGGAAAAGGGCGTTAAAGGAAAACGGGGAAAACAATGAATCGGACTGTGTATTCTATTGACGGCAAGGAGCTTCGAAGTATCGAATTGGACGATGCGGTGTTTGGCCTTCCGATTAATGAAGATGTGATATGGTATGCCATTAACAATGAACTTGCCAATAAAAGACAGGGAACCGCCAGTACAAAGGGCCGGGGCGAAGTTCACGGTTCCAATGCCAAACCCTATAAGCAGAAGGGTACCGGGCGGGCCCGCCGGGGTGATAAAAAATCACCGATTCTAGTCGGCGGGGGAACTGTATTTGGTCCCAAACCGAGGGATTTTTCTTATTCCATGCCTAAAAAGGCAAAACGGCTTGCGATAAAAAGCATTTTGAGTTTAAAGGCCCAAAACAATACTTTAAAAATCGTTGAAGATTTTTCCATAGCGTCGAGAAAAACCAAAGATTTGGCGGGGCTGCTTAAAAATTTCAGCTCCGGGGAACGAACCGTTCTTATCCTTAAGGATGATGATTCTTCCGTTAAACGGGCGGCCGCTAATATCCCCTGGCTGACTTTCCTTTCTTATAACCGTCTCAGGGCCCATGATCTCTTTTACGGGCGGCAGGTTCTTTTATTAGAAACCGCCGCGAAAAATCTTAATACCTTTTATGGTCCTGAAACAGGAAGGGCTTTATTAGACTCCGCCTCTGCGGACCAGCAGGAGGCTGGAGAATGATTATTTATGAGAAAATTTTAATCGAGCCGGTGCTTTCCGAAAAGGCAAACCTTTTGCGGGAAGAGGGCAAATATGTTTTTAAGGTGGACCCTTCCGCCACAAAAATTCAAATAAAAGAAGCGGTCCGCAGGCTTTTTAATGTTCATCCGATTTCCTGTACGGTTATGGTGGTTGGCGGTAAACCCAAACGGCAGCGATATAAATCCGGTTATACCGCATCCTGGAAGAAGGCGATTGTTCGTCTGCCCAAGGACGAGAAAATAGGCATCTTCGAGGGCGTATAGGCCTTGATAGGGGAAATATATGGGAATAAAGACGTATAAGCCGATAACCGCGGGAATGCGGCAATGGGCCAGTTTGGATTATTCGGAACTTACTAAACATACCAAACCGGAGAAGTCCCTTACCCAAGGACGGCCGGAACGGGGCGGCCGGGATTCCCGGGGGCGCATCAGTGTTTGGCATAAGGGCGGGGGCCATAAACGGCTTTACCGGATCGTTGATTTTAAGCGGGATAAAA
>JAITRD010000140.1 GCA_031288575.1 Treponema sp.
TCCGCCAGGATCAGCATGGGGTAGTTGATAAGCGCCCGGGCTATGCAGACCCGCTGCTGCTCCCCCCCGGAAAGCTGGCTGGGAAGATGCCGGGCCCGGGAACTTAGCCCCACCCGTTCCAGGGCCTCCATAGCCTCCTTTTCGTCGGGCATGCTATGGTAATATTGGGCCACCATCACATTTTCCAGGGCGGTAAGGTAATTCACCAGGTGGAACTGCTGGAAGATAAGGCCGATCTTGTCCCGCCTGATGGTGGTAAGGTTCCGCCGGCTTTCCCGGGAAATATTCACCCCGTCCAGGATCACCTCCCCCGCGGAGGGCTTATCCATACAGCCGATAATATTCATCATGGTGGTCTTCCCCGACCCCGAAGGCCCCATAATGGCAAGCCATTCCCCCTGCTTAACCGTGAGGTCGATGTTTTGCAGGGCCTTAAGCTGGCCGTAAACCTTGCTGATATCCTTCAACTCCAGTATATCCATGGTTCATTCTCCCCTTAAAACAATGGCCGGGTCCACATCGGTGGCGCTTCGTACCGGGATGATGCAGGCCATACCGGTGATGATCACCGAGGCCAGAACCGTAACCGGCAAAAGCAGGGGCAAAAAGGCGACGGGCCGGTTAAAGACATTGAGGGCCACCCCTTGGGCAAAAACAAATCCAAAAACCGCCCCTAAAAGCCCCCCGAAACCGCCCAGAAAGATCCCCTCGCCCAAAAATTCCGCCGCGAGGCTGCTGTTAGCCGCGCCCAGGGCTTTCCGCAGGCCTATCTCCCGCCGCCGTTCCGCCACCACCGCCATCATGGTGGTGGCGACGCAGATCATGATGAGCAGGAGGACAATCACCGTTACCAAATAAATCAAACCCTGAAGCTTGGTCAGGACCGCTCCCTCCGATTCGGTAACCCGCTTTACCAGCCGGGGGCTTACCCCCGGAACCTCCGTCCCTATCCTTTGGGCTAAAAACTCCAGGTTTTCTGCGGAGGCGGAGACGCTGCATTCCACCACGTCGATTCCCCCGCCCTCGCCGATCATGCGCTCAAAATCTTCCAGGGACATAAAGATAAAGGCCTCCTCGGTACCCCCGGACTGCATAATCCCGGAAACAATAAAATTCCGGCTAAAGGGCTCCCCGGAAGGGGCGGTCCCGGTGATGGTAAAGGGGCTCCCGGGCAGGAGCCGGATGGTATCCGCTACCGCCTGGCCGATCAGGGCCTCCCCGCCGGTTTCCGGCCAGCGGCCCGAAATAAACCAGTAGGGGCTCGTTTTCCGGGCCTCCCCCAGCCTGGTCCCCGCGGCCATAAAGGGCTGCTCGTTGATCTTCACCATCCGGTACCGGTAGGGCGCGGCCCCGATAAGGTCCGCCGGGGGCAGATAATCCAGGGCGGTCTCTACCATGTTCAGGTCCATAACCGCCTCGCTTCCCCCGGGAACCAGGACAAAATTCGTCCCGTAGGACCGGAATTCCTGGCCCATCTGCCGGGGGATGTCGTAATAGATAGTGATAAGCCCGGAAAGGATGGTTGCGCCGATGGCTACCGCCAGGAGGGCCACGATCATCCGGGAACGGCGGCGGAGCAGGGAACTCACCACCATCTTCATATAAAACCGCTGTCTGTTCATGCCCGGGCCCTATCTGCCATGGAGTACCTCCGCGGGACGCAGGGAGAGGAGGAGCCGGATAGAGGGAACGCTCCCCGCCAGGGTTACCAGGAACACCAGCACCGCCACCAGGGGAATCACCATGGGTTTGATGTCAATAGCGGAGCCAAAAACCGATTGGCCGATGATTTGGGCAAAACCCAGCCCCGCGAAGTACCCTCCCGTCCCGCCTATAATGCCGGTGATGAGAATTTCCGCCAGCACCAGCACGGAGATAGGGGCATCGTAGGCCCCCACCGCCTTGAGGAGCCCAATCTCGGAGGCCCGTTCCATCACGCTGGCGGTAACCAGGTTGGATATCCCCAGGGCGGAACCGGCCAAGCTTAAAATGGTAATCAGGAACATCAGCAACTGGGTTTTTTCCAGAATGGCCCCCTCCGATTCCGCCACCTGCCGGATTGGTTTAGAAACCGCGTCGCTTATCACCTCGTCAATCTGGTAACAGATAGCGCTCACATAGGCGGTACAATACCAGGTTTCCCATTCCTTGATAGAAAGACTCTTGGGATTCTGGGCCGCCCGGCGGGAAAGCTCATTATCCGGGGTGGTAAGGGCGCTCACCTCAACCCGGCTTACCAAACCCGGCTTGCCCGCCAGTTCCTGGGCGCTCAAGAGGGGGAGGTAAAAGGCCTCATCCTCATCGCCGCCGGCACTGAAGATCCCCTCCAGGGTAAAGGCCCGCCTTTCCGTCCCGGCCTGAAAAACCAGGGTGTCCCCCAGGCTAAGGCCGTATTTTTCCGCTGCCGCCTCCCCGGCCATAACGGCGCCGGCATCATCGTCGGTAAGCCAGCGGCCCCGCACGTCCCACCAGCTTTTCAGGTTCCGCATCCCCGTATCCAGGGCCTCCCCGGTGGGCAGTTCCAGGCGGCGGTTAAACCAGGTGCCTGCCAGCTTCACCTCCCCCCCCTCGGCGGAAGCCGAAACCAGGCGGCCGCGAAGGTTAAGATAGGGGGTAAAATCTACAATATTAAAGGCCCAAAAAATGGTTTTGATGTTTCCCAGCTCCGCTTCGTTTAAATATTTATCCGATACCCCGGAACCTTCGCTTACCCCGTAAAGGTCATCCAGCAAAGAAGCCCCCCGGGGAAGGACATTGATATTGGCCCCGTAGGTTTTTAATTCCTGGTTTACCTTGTCCCCCACATCAAGCATCACGTTCAGCATGGCCGTCGCCAGGGACGCCCCCAGGGCAACGGTAAAGGCCACCATCAGCATCTTTCCCTTCTGCCTGAAAAGGGCGCCCCGTACCATTCTCCAAAACATGGTCTCTCCTTTCTTTCTAAAAGGAACCTCCGGGAAACCGGCCGGGATTTCCCGAGGTTCCCGATTATCATTTAAACCTGTTTTTTTCGTTTTCCAGGTTGGCCGTTTCTATTACCATGGAGCCGCTCCGCAGGGCATAGGCCAGGGGAACGGGATTACATCCCCCCTTAAAGCCGATGGTGGAAATGTTCATCACCACGTCGCAGAGCCGGCAGATGACCTCGTTTTTCCGTTCATAATAGCCGGTGGGGCCGCAGATGTCGCAGGCGTCGAGCCCCACCCCGTAGGCCACCGCGTTTTTCTTGATAACAATAAACCGCACCTCGGTATTGTCCGAGGCGGTATAAACAAAACGGTGGAGATGGCCGTCCTCCACCTGCGTGATGGGGATGATAATCTCTTCCCCGGCAAGGGTCATAGGTTCCGCCGGGGAAAGGACCACCCCCCGTTCGGTATAATCCTTGATAACCGTAAGGATTAAAACCGAAAAGATAAACCCCGCCGTTACGGTAGCGCACCAGCGCCGGTTTATCCTCAGCTTTGCCCGGATTTTCCGGGACTCCGCGGGATTTTTCCCGGCAGCCGGGATTTTTAGACCGGTAAAAAACAAAACAAGGGGAAGCAGAAAACTTATCCCCATCAGGGCGTAAAGAAAAACAATATTATTATTAGCCGCCGCCACAATAATCCTGAAAATCCAGCGGATCATGGGAATGATCCGCCGGGCCAGGAGGAACTGGACGATGACGATTCCTTGATTGCAGATATTAACCGCCAGGGCGGCGGTGAGCAGGATCTTTAAAAATTTTTCCGGCAAAGCCTTGCCGGCCTTATAAAGGGCCAGGGCGATGAGGATCACCGTCAGCAATCCCGCGCTAAAACCGATAAGCTTAAAAAGAAAATCCGTAGTAAATATGCTCTCCCCGGCTAGGGCAAATTCCGTGGGGTAAAGAAACAGCGTGGGCAGGGCGTAAAAGAGGAGGGCCCCCATGAGGACGGCGCTTACATAATCGGGAACCGCTTCGGCCAAAAGGGGCCGTTTTTTGAAAAAGGGCATCCTTTTTAAAGGTTTCCGCAATAGTTCCCACTGAAAAAGGATAAAGAAAATTCCAAAAATTATGGCGGCCGTTAAAGTCCAGGTATTAAAAAAGCCCCGGCTGATCAGGGCAGTGGTCCGGCGCAGTACCGCAAGGATCAGGGCCGCCCCGGTACCAATGGCATTGCCCCACAGGGCCCGCCGTTTCCGGCTCCCCTCCCCTCCTTTATTTACGAGCGCCCACAATAACGCTATCAAGATCCCGGTGGCCAGTAAATTCTCCACCACCTGAATAAGGTATCTTAACATGGTTTCCCTTTCTTTAAAAAAAATTCAGCCGGAGCATGAAACTAAAAAATTAAACCGCAGAGACGGAGAAGCGCGGAAATCCCCTAAGAACCGCCGCTGCCTTCTTCGTCTTTGCGATTGCTTATAATCCGGGTCTCAGACTACCAGGCAGGGCCGGCGTAATCTACGGTCCACTCCGCCACCAGGGGAGCGCCCCAGAACCTGCCGGGAACGCCGGTTTCCTGATCCACATGGAGCACATAACCCTGGGCTTCGGGGTTTTGGATGAGGAACCGTACCGTATAGGTTCCCGCTCCGCCGGAGCCGGGCAATTTGATGTTGGCGCCGTAGTG
>JAITRD010000187.1 GCA_031288575.1 Treponema sp.
CCGCCGGAGCGTATCGAAGATAGCGAAGGCGGACTCTACAAGCATTTTTCCCGGCATTTTCCCTTTCCCGGCAGGAATTACACAGAATTTTGTGGGTCAAGTTTAGTTCTATAACGGGGCTATGAGAAACCGGTCCTTGGGGGTATACTTTTTCCATGAATGATATTTTTCCGGATCCTTCTTCCGTAAAAGCCCTGGCCCTGGACCTGGACGGTACCGCCCTGCGGCCCGACACTACTATGAGCGACCGTACCCTCCGCGCCCTAAAGGCTTGCCAGGATCGGGGCATAGCGGTTATTTTTTGCACCGGCCGGGCCGTTGATGCCGCTGAACCTTACCGGCTTCCCCTGGGCGCCGGGGGACCCATGGTGTATTTTAACGGCGCCGAAGTGGTGGATATGCCCGGCGGCAGGGTCCTCAGCGCCACGATGCTGGAAAGGGAGGCGGCGGACTTTTGCGTGGACCTTTCCCGGCGCACGGGGGTCTATTACCAGATTTTTTTCCCCGGAACCCCCGAATATCCCCGGGGGAAACTCATGGCGGAACGGCAGTCCGAAGAAACCGAAATGTACCGGAAGCATACGGGCATTCAGGCGGTAATCGGGGACCTAAAGGAAGCCCTGGCTGCGCCGGGGATTACCGGGTGCATCAAAAGCATGTTCCTGGCGGAACCTGAAATACAGGAAACCCTGAGGCCCCGGCTTATTGAGCGTTTCGGCAGCCGGATCTATGTGGCCCGGACCCTCAGAAATTTTCTGGAAGTTATGGCTGCCGGCGTCTCCAAGGGCCGCGGCCTTGCCCTTGCCCTGGAATACCGGGGCCTGGCTCCCGAAGGGGTAATTGCCCTGGGGGATGAGGAAAACGATCTGCCCATGTTTGAGGTTGCGGGTTTTTCCGTGGCTCCCGCCAATGCCAAGGATAAAGTCCGGGAGGCCGCGGACCGGGTGATAGGTTCCAACGCCCAGGACGGGGCGGCGGTGTTTTTGGAAGAATTTTTGGGGAAAAAGTAAAAACCGCCGGTGGTCCCGGCAGCCTGCGGCGTTTCCTCCGCGCCTTAATAGCGCCGCAGGCTGCTAAGAATCCAGCAGGGCCTCAAAGGCGGCAAAAAGTTCCGGGGTATTCCAGTCCAGGCTTCCCACTACCCGGGTAACGATTTTGCCTTCCCGGTCAATGATATAGGTGGTGGGGAAGGCCTGGACCTCATAAAGGCCGTTGATCCTTCCCGACGGGTCCAGGGTGATGGGGAAGCTAAGGCTGAATTTTTCCGCAAAGCTTTCCACGGTTTTTGGGTTTTCCAGGTAGTTTACCGCGACAATTTCAAGCCCCTTTTCTTTATACCGCTGATACAGGGCCTCCATGGAGGGCATTTCCGCCCGGCAGGGGCCGCACCAGGTTGCCCAAAAATTCAGAAACACCACCTTTCCCTTGAGATTTGCCAGGGTGACGGAATCCCGGTCAAGTTTCGCCGGGGAGGCGGAAAAATCCGGAGAGGGGACCCGCTGCCTGAGTACCGGCAGCCCGGCCTCCCCAAAGGCCCGGCTTACCCGCAGGAGTTCCTCCGGGGCGGTTTTGCCCTCCTCCGCGGAAATTCCGCCGGCTGAAAGCGGCCTTTCCGCCGGCGGAATTTCCGCGGCTTTTGGGGTACAGGCGGTAAACAAAAGGAACAGCGCCGCTATACAGACCGGGATTGGGGAACCGGCCCTTTTTTTAGGATCAAATTTCATAATGATTCCATTATATATTCCGGCGGTATAAAAACCAACGGGCGAGCTGCCCCGCGCAGTCGAGGACACCGAGAATTTGGAGGATGCCCAGGCAGCAAAAAAGGGAAAACCCCAAAAGGGGCCCCCGGCTCAGGGGGGATTTTCCCCGCAAAAAGCGGAAAACCAGGATCAGGAGGGCGGTAAGGAAAAAAATCAGGGCAGGGAAAAGCCGTACCGAGGCTCCCCCTGCCTGGACCCAGCCGGTAAAGGCATACTCCCCCGACATGAGGAAACTGTTCAGGCTTTGTTGCCGGCCCAGGAATATAAGGATCCCCATGCCGGTAAGGAATAAACCGCTTATCCGCCGTATCCGGGGCAGGTGGGGACGCAGGACAGCCGCCTTTTTTAGAACGGGACCCATAGCCAGGGCTGCCCCCAGAAAAGGAAGTCCCATCCCGGCGGAATAGGCGGTAAGGCAGAGGATTGCCCTGCCAATCTTGCCGTCCTGCCCCGCCAGAAGGAGGATGCTTCCCAGGATAGGGCCCACGCAGGGGGTCCAGCCCGCGCCAAAGGCCGCCCCGGCCAAAAATAATCCGGCAAGTCCCCGGGGCTTTCCGGGGTGGAAACGTTTTTCATAGTTTAGGAACTTAAAAAAATCGCCGTATATGTGAAGCCCCAGGAGGATCACGAAAAGCCCCGCGATCCCGTTGATGATCCGCGACGCTCCCCCGAAGAGTAAAAAAAAGCCGGAAAAGAGGACGCTGAGAACCACAAAAAGGGAACTAAAGCCCAGGATAAAACTCAGGGTCCCCGGAACAAGGCTCCGGCGGCCTCCGTCCGCCAGGGTCCCCGGGCCGATGCCCCCCACAAGGCATAACCAGGAGGGAACCAGGGGAAGGACGCAGGGGGATAAAAAAGATAAAAAACCCGCCGCAAAGGCCAGCAGGACGGACACATTATTTGGCACAAAAGCTCCTTCGCCGTAATCTTGACATTTTTACTATAAAATATAGTATAAATAAAGGAAAGTTTTGGCAGCCCGGCGGGGCTCTCCAGAATTTCGTTATATAAAAAATAATACTTTTGTTTTCCTTAAATGGGGTAAATCGCGTTATGGCTTGGTTTTATAATCAGCATATGGTGTTGCAGGCCCTCCTGGCAACCTGCTTTACCTATGGGATTACCGCTTTAGGGGCGGGAACCGTTTTTTTCTTTAAATCAATTAACCGGAAGATTCTGGACGGGATGTTAGGTTTTGCCGGCGGGGTGATGATTGCCGCCAGTTTCTGGTCCCTCTTGGAACCGGCGATTTCTATGGCGGAAGCCATGGCGGTGCCTTCCTGGCTGCCCGCGGTGACGGGTTTTCTGGCGGGAGGGTTCTTTCTCCGCCTGGTGGACCGCGTCCTTCCCCATCTGCATATTGAGTATAAGATGCAGGACGCCGAGGGGCCTAAGACCAATTGGGGCCGTTCCATACTGCTGGTTTTGGCTGTCACTATCCACAATATTCCCGAGGGCTTGGCCGTGGGAGTCGGTTTCGGCGCGGTGGCGGCGGGCATTCCCGGGGCGGGATTTGCCGGGGCGGTTGCCCTGACCCTGGGGATCGGCCTTCAGAACTTTCCCGAAGGCGCCGCGGTTGCCATTCCCTTAAGGCGGGACGGCGCGAGCAGAAGGCGGGCCTTCTGGTACGGCCAGCTCTCGGGCCTGGTGGAGCCCTTCGCCGGGGTCCTGGGGGCGGTCCTTGTCTTTTATATACAGCCGGTCCTCCCCTATGCCCTCGCTTTCGCCGCGGGGGCCATGGTTTTTGTGGTGGCTGAAGAGGTTATCCCCGAATCCCACGCTGAGGGAAACGATCATATCGCCACGGCGGGGCTTATGCTGGGTTTCGCCCTGATGATGGCCCTGGATGTGGGCCTGAGCTGACGGGAAGGCGGGGCTTCTTTCCCCGTGGGCTTAAAGAACCCCCTCCGCCCGGACATTCTCCTGCCGGAGCAGGATTTCCTTGGTTCTGAGAATCCGGTCGGTGCTTACGGAAAATTCGTCTATGCCGTATTGGCTTAACAGGGGAATGGCTTCCGGGTCGGAAGCCATTTCTCCGCACATGAAACAGGGAATGCCCCGCCGGCGGGCCGCCTCTATGATTCCTTTTACCAGGGCTACCACCGCCGGATGCTTGCAATCATAATAGGAACTCACCTCAGGGTTTCCCCGGTCAGCCGCCAGGGTGTACTGGGTAAGATCGTTGGTGCCGATGCTGAAAAAATCCGCCTCCCCGGCAAACTCGTCCGCGAGGATTGCCGCGGCGGGAATCTCTATCATTATGCCGATTTTTGGATTTGGGAGGAAGGGGACCCCGGAACGGCTAAGTTCCTCTTTACAGGATTCCAGGATATCCCTGGCGGCCCGGAATTCCCAGGGGGAGGCAATCATGGGAAACATGATCCTGATATTGCCCGCCGCCGCCGCCGCCCGGAGCAGGGCCCTGAGCTGGATGCGGAACAGGGGCTCGCGGGCCAGGCAAAGCCGGATAGCCCGGAGGCCGAGGAAGGGGTTTTCTTCCCGGCGCATATTTAAGTAGGGCAGGGGTTTGTCCCCGCCGGCATCCAGGGTCCGGATCACCACGGGTTTGCCGGCAAAGATCTCCGCGACCCGCCGGTAGACCAGGTATTGCTCCTCTTCCCCCGGCATTTCTTTCCGGTCAATAAAAAGAAACTCGGTGCGGAAAAGGCCGATGCCGTCGGCGCCCTTTTGCAGGGCAAATTCCGCTTCAGCCGGGCTGCCGATATTGGCGCCTACCAAAATTCGCCCCCCTTCTTTTTTAAAGAGCCGGACCGTTTCGAGTTTTTGATAACGCCCTTCTTCCCTGGCGAATTTTTCCATTTTTCCCCGGCCTTCCCTTATCCGTTCCCTGCCGGGGTTAACATATACCTTCCCCTTTGGGGCGTCCACAAAAAGAAGATCCCCCGTCTTTACCGCGGAGAGGATGTTTTTACAGCCTACCACCGCCGCCATATTCATCGCCCCGGCGATAAGCAGGGCATGGCTGGTTTTGCCTCCCCCTTCGGTTACGATTCCCCTTACCTGCCGGGGATTCAGGCGGGCGGCCTGGCTTGGGGTAAGATCCGCCGCTACCAGGATGGTATCGGGCGGGAGGCTCGCCAAATCTTCCTCCCTTTCTCCCCGGAGGTTGCGGAGGATCCGTTCCCCCACATCCTTTATGTCGGCGGCCCGTTCCCGCAGATAGGGATCGTCAAATTCCTGAAAACTTTTCTGAAGTTCCTCGCTGGCCTGGCGGATCGCCTCCGCGGCGCCGCAGCCGGTTTTTTCCATCCTTTCCAAAGGCTCCCGGGTAAAGGCGGGATCCTCCAAAAGATTTAAATGGGTAGAAAAAATAGCCCCCTCCCGGGCGGGCAGGGCCGCGATAAGCCCCCTGAGCTGTTCTTTACTGGTTTCCAGGGCCGCCGCCAGCTCTCCGGGCCCCAGGTTTTTCTCCGGGGAAGGGCCGGTTTCTCCCTCAAAATCGGGTTTTTTGAGTACCCAGGCAATACCCAGGGCAATGCTTAGGGTGCCGCTGATGCCCGCCAGCACCGGGCCTTCCTCGCCATACAGGCTTGCATCACTTTTCACCGAATTTCGCCTCTATCAAGGATACTAAACTTTTGAGGGCCGCTTCCTCATCGGCGCCTTCGGCGGAGAGGGTAACCATATCCCCTTGTTTTACCTGAAGTTTCAGCAGAGCCACCAGGGAATCCATGCCGACCGTCCGGTCCCCCTTTGTCAGGGTTAGGGTACTGGAAAACTGTTTTGCCCGGTCAATAAGCAGCGATGCCGGACGGGCGTGGAACCCGATGCGGTTGGTAATTTCAAGGGTTGCGCTTACCATGAAGCGTCCTCCTGGAGTGTTTTTATTTTGTATTATCAAGCAAGAATCATGCCAAAACAGTTTTTTCTGTGGTAAATTAAAGAAGCTGCCCGGTTTTACATAATATTTTCCCGGGTGAAAAAGGCGGCGATGTAGCATATCTCATCCTGGGGAATGATAACCCCATAGTTCACATCGAAATTCCGGCATTCCCTGCTTACCGAATCAATTACCAGGGGGTATTTTTTTAAAAAAGCCTCCTTGCCGGGAAAGGGCGGGGTGAACTGCCCCTTTTTTAGCCGGTTCATCATAAAGGCGATATGGCAAAAAATTCCTACGGTCATTTCCTCATCCATTTCCGTTTGCAGGCGCTTTTCCAGCCGCTCAATGAGCCCCCGGATATCCGGGGTAATCCTCGGGCCGTCAAGACAATCCAGCATAGGGGTAAGGGCCGACGCGATATGCCGGAAAAGGGGCTCCAGGTTGATGATTTTCTGGAGCCGCCCCAGGGCCGAGCCGTCGAGGACGTTCTGAAGGCTGAAATGGGGAACCGGAAGGCCGGTTTCAAAGGGCCCGGCAACGGCGATAATCCGGCCCTTTTCCGCCAGGCGGTTTATCTTTGCGGAAAAGCCCTCCCGGTCCGCCATCGGCAGGGCGATGATTTCGCAGAGCCCTCCCTTAAGATCAAGTTTTTCCTGCAGCATTTTTTTGAGCATGGCGGCGTTTCCCCTGCCGGTGGCGCAGAGGGCGAGGATATACAGGGAAAGGCCGGAAACAGGCCGGGCCGGCTCCCCCTCGGTTAAGGCGAGTCTCGCCATATTTCTGACATCCGCCGCTATCCGGCTGAGGGGGTACCCCAACAGGGCTTTGCGGCAGGCTTCTAAAACATGGAGGGTGCTTGCCAGGGTGCAATAATCGGTACGGATTCCCAGTTCCCGGCTTAAATTGGGGGCAAAATCAGCTAAGGAACCCATATCTACCAGGAGGAAAACCTCCCGGACCGAAGGGAGGGCGGCAAGGTAGTCCCGGATTGCCTGATAGGCAATCCGGGGGTTTTCCTTAAGGGGCATATCAAAACCCGCCGCAAGCTCCGCCCCTGCCAGCTCGTTGGCGGCCTGGGCCATGCCGGAGGCGGTTCCGCTGCCGTGGGCGGCCACGACGATCCGGACCGGCGGGGTTTCTTCGGGCCGGATCAGCAGGGGATCCAGAAAGAGGGCGATAAACCCCGCCTCGTCTTCCGGAAAAAGGATCCCGAAATCCTGCCGGATAATGCCCAGGCAATCCAGGGCCGTTCCGAACTGCCGGGGATATTGGGTCCGGATCTCCTTAAGATGGGGGTTGATAATAGGCTGGTGTCGGCGCATCCGTTCGATTGCCTTATAAAGATGCATGGCCAGGGCCCAGCGGATATTTACTCCCGGAGGGGGGGAAAACCTCTCCGCGGCGAGGCGGAGCATCCGGTCCACGGTAGCGATAATTTCCGGACCTACCAGCAGTTCAATTTCCTTAAGATTGACGAAATCCGCGGCGGAGTCCTTGAGGTTTTTATGGTATTGTTCCACCACCCGATCCAGGCCGGCTTGAATTTCCTCTGCCCCCAGGCCGATGCGCCGCATGTCCTGGGTCTGCTGTTCCATTATTTGATAAATATCCGGGGATTCTTCGCCGGCTTTATTTCCGGGGATATCCCGGTCCCGGCTGGTGAACACCGTATAGCGCCGGCCTATGCCGGGAACCCGGTTCCAGATTTCCTTGCGGTTATGCTCGGTAAAAAGACCGTTGCGGATATGGGGAGGCAGGGAAAAGCTGTCAATGCCGATAAAATCCTTCTCATGGGAGATATACCGGGAATAGGCCATGGCGCATAAAAGCTGGATATCGCTTTTTAATTGCCCGATATTGCCCGGACAGGCGTAACCCAGGAGTGCCCGGATGCTGTTTACCGAAACCTGAATATCCGTATCCAGCCGCCGGGCCTCTTCGGCAAAAAAACGGCTGACAAAAACGGCCCGCTCGTCCAGGGATAGCTCAAAAAGGCTGGGAATTCTGATAACCATGGGGATCCGCCGTACAAAGGTTTGCAGCAGGGCCGACTGGGGATCCTCCGTGGTAGCGCATATTAACCGGACCTGGGCCTTCCGTTCCCTCAGGGTTTCCCCTA